>JAGLSL010000008.1 GCA_023135785.1 bacterium | reverse complement strand
TATGCTGTGTAGGTTTTGTTTTTATTTCTTGCGCGCTTTTAATATAAGGTACAAGGGTAAGGTGTATGTTTATTGCATTTTTTCTGCCCAGTTCCAAAGTCATCTGTCTGATTGCTTCCATAAAAGGTAAGCTTTCTATATCACCGACAGTTCCGCCGATTTCAACTATTACTATATCCAAATTTTTGCCTTTTGAAGCATTTTTTATCTGTGACTTTATCTCGTCTGTGATATGAGGAATTACCTGAACTGTTCCGCCGAGGAATTCGCCTTTTCTTTCTTTACAGATAACCGAATAATATACTTTGCCGCTGGTTATATTATTGGCTTTGCCGACGATTGCGTTTGTGAAGCGTTCATAATGACCTAAGTCCAAATCTGTTTCGGCGCCGTCGTCAGTGACATAAACTTCACCGTGCTGGAACGGATTCATTGTGCCGGGGTCAACATTTATATACGGGTCGCATTTTATAATGGTTATTTTTAAGCCCATTGATTCTAGAAGTTTACCTATTGAAGCAGAAGCTATTCCTTTACCCAGACTTGAAACTACGCCACCGGTTATAAATATATATTTTGGCATTTTAATTTTTCTCCAGCATTTTTTTAGAAACTTTTTTAGATAACTTAATTGGATAATTGCCTGTGAAACATGCCGTACAAAATTCTTCTTTCGGCAATAACATTGATTTGAGCATACCTTCCAAACTTAGATATTTTAGGCTGTCTAATCCTATAAAATTTTTTATGCTTTCAATTGTGCGGTTTGAAGCAATGAGTTCTTTTTTTGTGGGGAAATCTATGCCGTAGAAACAGGGCGATATAAGCGGAGGACAACTTACCCGCATATGGACTTCTTTTGCGCCTGCTTCTCTTAGGGTTTTTACTCTTATGCGGCTTGTTGTGCCTCTTACTATGGAATCTTCTATTATTACTATGCGCTTACCTTTAAGCACGTCTTTTATGGGATTTAACTTAATTTTTACTTTGAAATCGCGTATAAACTGTGACGGCTGGATAAATGTTCTGCCGATATAATGATTTCGTATCATTCCTATTTCGTATGGTATGTTGGATGCTTCTGCGAAACCGAGCGCTGCGTAGTTGCCTGAGTCTGGGATAGGCATTATTAAATCGGCTTTGACGGGATGTTCTTTTGCAAGCTGTTTGCCTAATCGCTTTCTTGTCAAGTAAACGTTTTTTTCGAATATATTACTGTCAGGTCTTGAGAAATATATGTATTCAAATATACAGGATGCGTGTTTTTGGGGCGGGAAAGGTTTAATGGAGCGAAGTCCTTGGTTGTCAATAAACACAATCTCGCCTGGTTCTATATCGCGGACATATTTTGCCTGTATTAAATCTAATGCGCAGGTTTCGCTTGCCAGTACATATGCCCCGTCAAGTTTGCCTACGCAAAGGGGTCTAAATCCGTAAGGGTCTCTTGCTCCGATTAATGTATTGTTCATCATTAGAATTATTGAATAAGCGCCTTCAAGTTGTGATAGGGCCTCTATAATAATGTGTTTCTTATCTTTTTTATCCGATTTCGCAATTAGGTGGACTACAAGCTCCGAATCCATTGAGGTTTGGAAAATGGATCCCTTGTTCTCCATCCCGTGTCGCAATTGTTTAGTGTTTACGAGATTGCCGTTATGAGCAATTGCTATATGACCTTTTCGGTGAGCTACAAGAAACGGCTGTATGTTTTTGGAAATGCTTGAACCGGTTGTTGAATAACGGACATGACCAACTGCTACATTTCCGTGAAGAGATTTTATGGTTTTTTCCTTGAAGACATCGGATACAAGCCCCATACCATTATGGGATTTTACTTTGCCGCCACCGTTAGCGGAAACTATGCCGGCGCTTTCTTCACCGCGATGCTGGAGAGCATAAAGCCCCAGATAGGTGAGCCGAGATGCATCTTTATGACCGTATATTCCAAATATTCCGCACACGTTTACCTCGCTTATGCTCGGTTAGTTAACAGTAACCAGTTTACAGTTCACAGTTAAAAATCTACATAGATATACACTCAACTTTTCAAAATCGAACTGGAAATTTTCTTTCATATTTTTCTGGTTACAGTACACAGGTTACTGGTTACTATTATATTCTTACAAGAATTCCCTTCTTTTTAAGATATTCTTTTGCTTCTTTAATTGAATATTCGCCATAATGAAAGATTGAAGCGGCGAGGACTGCATCGGCTTTGCCTTTAGTCAGGGCTTCGGCAAGATGGTCTAAATTACCTGCTCCGCCGCTGGCAACTACAGGGACTGAAACATTTTCTGAAATAGCGCGTAGCAACTCCAGGTCATATCCCTTTTTAGTGCCATCGGCATCAATACTGTTTACCACAATCTCGCCCGCTCCCAGTTCCACTGCCTGTTTTGCCCAGTCTATTGCATCCAGACCTGCGGAATGTCCTCCGTCCGCGCCTGTATGAGTGTGAATAATCCAGCGAACTGGATTTGAATCGGGGATACGCTTGGCATCCATTCCAAGCACTATGCATTGACTGCCGAAGCGTTGCGCGCCCTCTGATATCAATTTGGGGTTCATTACTGCTGCGGTATTAATAGATATTTTGTCCGCTCCGGCTTTCAGCATTTGGTTCATGTCATCCACAGTACGCAGACCGCCACCTACGGTAAGGGGTATAAAAAGCTGGTTAGCTGTTCGCCGAACCACATCAAGCATTATGGAACGCTCATCACTGGATGCTGTAATGTCGTAGAATACCAGCTCATCAGCACCCTCTTTATTATAAAAAAAGGCAAGTTCTACAGGATCGCCGGCGTCACGGTGTTCACGGAACTTAATGCCTTTTACAACACGTCCGCCTTTTACGTCTAAGCAGGGTATTATTCTTTTTGCTAACCCTGTTAGAAATTTAGTTTCTTTTTCCATTTGTTATCTTTTCCTCCCGTTAAAATATTTCTAACGGGGCTAACATTATTTTTTTATTGATTCAACGAAATTTTTTAAAATTTTTAATCCCAAATCCGAGCTTTTTTCGGGGTGAAATTGGACACCCCATATATTATCTTTATTTATTGCCGAAACAAAATTTTCGCCATAATTGGTAGTAGCAATAATAGTGTTTTTGTCTTCAGGCTCTACGTAATAAGAATGCACGAAGTAAAAATAACTTTCATCCGGTATATCTTTAAATAAGTTTATGGTCTTTGGTCTTTGGTCTTCGGTCTTTAGTCTTATTTGGTTCCATCCCATATGTGGAATTTTTAAGCCGGAGGAGAATTTTTTAACGCGTCCTTTTATTAGCCCCAATCCTTTGGATATACCGTGTTCTTCGCTTTCTGTGAATAAGAGTTGTAATCCTAAGCAAATGCCCAAAAAGGGCTTTTTGCTTTTTACAGCTTCGGATATAACGGGCAAAAGTTTTTTATCCTTTAGATTTTCCATGCCTCTGTAAAATGCGCCAACTCCTGGCAGGATTACTGCATCGGCGGATTTTATGTCTTCGGGTTTATTTGTGACTATAGTTTTTGCGCCGACAGATTCCAGAGCTTTGCTAACACTTCTTAAATTTCCCATCCCGTAGTCAATTATTGCTATCATATTTACCTCACTTCGTTCGATAAAATAAGAAAGAAATAAATCGAAATACATTGAAATATAATGGAAATAAATTGCCTACCTGCATCTTGTTATATATTTCTACCATATTTCTATCGTATATCTACCGTATTTCTATTTTCTGTAGTTTGTTATTCCCATTCAATTGTTGCCGGCGGTTTACTTGAAATATCATAAACCACTCTGTTTACACCTTTAACTTCATTAATTATTCTGTTGGAAATTTTACCCAGTAATTCATACGGCAATTTTACCCAATCTGCAGTCATGCCGTCCTGACTTGTTACGGCTCTTATAGTAATAACATTTTCATAAGTTCGTTCGTCCCCCATAACCCCGACTGTTTTAATCGGAAGAAGGACTCCGAAAGATTGCCAGATTTCTTTATAAAGACCTGCGGCTTTTATTTCATCCTGAATTCTTGAATCAGCTTCTTTTAAGATATTTATTCTTTCTTCGGTTATTTCTCCTATTATTCTTACCGCCAATCCGGGTCCGGGAAAAGGTTGCCTCCATATTATGTTTTCTGGAAGTTTTAGTTCTTCTCCGACTTTTCTTACTTCGTCTTTGAATAAGGATCTGAATGGTTCAATAAGTTTAAATTGCATATTCTTGGGCAGTCCTCCGACATTATGGTGTGATTTTATTGTGGCAGAAGGCCCTCCAAATACGGACTGAGATTCTACTACATCGGGATAAAGAGTTCCTTGCGCCAAAAATTTTATTTTACCTGATTTCTTTGCCTCGGCTTCAAATACTTTTATGAATTCCTTACCGATAATATGCCGTTTTTCCTCAGGATCAATGACACCTTTTAATTCTTTTATAAATCTTTTACTTGCATCGACATGAATTAGATTTAGTTTATACTGCTGTTTAAATTTTTTAACAATTTGCGCCGCTTCATTTTTTCGTAATAAGCCGTTATCAACAAAAACACATGAAAGTCTCTTCCCTATTGCTTTATGCAGAAGAATTGCCAATACGGAAGAATCTACTCCGCCGCTTAAAGCGCAAATAACGCGGTTGTTTCCCACTTCTTTTCTTATATCTTTTACGGAATTTTTAATAAATGAACTTATTGTCCAGCTGGCAGAACATCCGCATATTTTCTTTAAGAAATTATCTATTATTTTTAAACCTTGAGGAGTATGGACTACCTCAGGATGAAACTGGACGCCGTATAATTTTTTTGTTTTATTCTGTATTGCTGCTATTTTGGCGTTTGAACTGTATGCGATTGCCTTGAAATCTTTGGGAAGAGTCAGTACTTGGTCCCCATGGCTCATCCAGACGGTGAAGTTTTTGCTAAGTCCGCTAAAAATTTTGTCGGATTTTGCTATGTTTAATTTTGCATTTCCATATTCGCGGTTTGGAGAACGCTTCACTTTACCGTCAAATAATTTTGCCATAAGTTGCATGCCGTAGCATATGCCTAATACGGGAATCCCAAGTTCGAATATCTGCTTTGATATAGTCGGACTCTTGCTCAAGGTAACTGTTGCCGGCCCGCCGGATAGAATGATAGCCTTGGGTTTGTCCGCGATAATTTTTTTAAGGGAGACGGTATATGGGAATATTTCGGAATAGATTTTACACTCTCTTACTCTGCGAGCGATTAATTGCGTGTATTGCGAACCAAAATCCAGAATCGCAACATATTCTTTAATTACAGCTTTCGTTTTCTTTTTCATAGGTAGAATAGTAATATGGTGTGTAAGCTTCAAATTCTGCACCGCAGGTATCGACCAATTTATATACAGCTTTAATATTTAATTTATTACGTAAATTTCTAATAATTTCTTCCTCTGTTTTTAGCATCCTTGCAAGTTGTTTGTCGCTGAACCCGAATTGTTTAGCTTTCAATAACAAATCAGAAGACAGAGGACGGACATCAGATGACATATCTTTTTGTTTTTTATTTTTAATTTTCTGATTTCTGTTGTCTGAAATCTGTTGTCTGGAATCTGTTATTTGTTTTTCCAATTCTACAATTTCTTGGATGTTATGTAAAAACCATCTGTCAATTTGAGTATGTTTATAAATATCGTCTATATTCATACCGTTCTTTAATGCGTATTTTATATAAAAAATTCTCTCGGCGTTTGGAGTTCTTAACTTTTCGAAAAGTTGAATTTCGCTAACTTGAAATTTTAAATCCATAAGACCGTCTACTCCTATTTCCAAAGACCTTAATCCTTTTTGCAACGCTTCTTTGAATGTTCGTCCGATTGCCATTGCCTCGCCTACGGATTTCATGGATACGGTTAGAGTAGCGTTCGCTTCGGAGAATTTTTCGAAAGTAAATCGTGGTATCTTAACTACGCAATAATCGATTGTTGGTTCAAAACACGCGGGAGTTTCTTTTGTGATGTCATTGGGAATTTCATCCAGCGTATATCCTATGGCAAGTTTTGCGGCTATTTTTGCAATGGGAAATCCTGTTGCTTTGGAGGCCAATGCGGAACTTCTTGATACACGGGGATTCATTTCAATAACTACCATTCGTCCGTTATCCGGATTAACCGCAAATTGAACATTGGAACCGCCTGTTTCTACACCTATTTCTCTGATGCATGCAATTGAGGCATCACGCATGTTTTGATATTCTTTGTCTGTTAAAGTTTGTATGGGAGCAACCGTAATTGAATCACCTGTATGAACCCCCATAGGGTCAAAATTTTCTATAGAACATATAATAACAACATTGTCTTTTACGTCTCGCATAACTTCCAATTCGAATTCTTTCCATCCGATGACGGATTCTTCAATTAATATTTGGCTAATCATGCTCGATTCAAGACCTGTCTTAGCTAATCGTTTGAATTCTTCTATATTGTATGCGACTGCTCCGCCTGTTCCTCCCAATGTGAAACTTGGTCTTATAATTACGGGAATTCCGATTTCTTCGACCACCTCTAAGGCTTCTTTTAAGCTGTGCGCTTTGTCGCTTCTGGGTAAATCCAGCCCTATTTTATGCATTGCCTTTTTGAATAGTTCTCTGTTTTCGGCTTTTTTGATAGCTTGTATATTTGCGCCTATGACTTCCACATTGTATTTATCAAATATTCCCATTTCTGCAACTTGTACGGTAACATTTAGCGCAGTTTGTCCGCCGAGTGTGGGCAGAATAGCGTCGGGTTTTTCTTTTTCAATAATTCTTTGAACTATTTCGGGAGTAATTGGCTCGATGTATGTTTTATCAGCTGTTATCGGATCTGTCATAATCGTTGCAGGATTGCTGTTTAGCAGGATAACATGAAATCCTTCGGCTTTGAGAACTTTACATGCCTGTGTTCCCGAATAATCAAATTCGCATGCCTGTCCGATTACGATAGGACCTGCGCCGATTATTAATATCTTTTTTATATCCGTTCTTTTAGGCATAATTTTTTCAGAAGTCAGATATCAGAAAACAGAACTCAGAAATTAAAAAATTATTAATCCTATTGTCTTTTCTGTCATCTGTCGTCTGTTTTCTGTCTTCTGTCTTTATCCATCATCTCTACAAATTCCCCGAACAGGTATTTTGCGTCGTTTGGACCGGGTCCTGCCTCAGGATGAAATTGCACGGAAAAAACGGGCAATTTTTTGTGTCTTATTCCCTCTAAAGTATTATCGTTTAAGTTTACGTGTGTAATTTCGATGTCTTCTTTGTTTAAAGAATTTATATCGACACAGAATCCGTGATTCTGCGCGGTTATGTAAATTTTGCCTGTTTTTAAATCTTTGACGGGATGGTTTGCTCCATGATGTCCGAATTTTAATTTATATGTTTTTCCGCCCAGAGCCAACCCCAACATTTGTTGCCCGAAACATATGCCGAAAATTGGTAACTTGTCTAATAATTTTTTTACGGTTTCCACAACATAGGCAACACCTTCCGGGTCGCCCGGGCCGTTTGAGAGTAGTAGCCCGTCAGGTTTCAAACCCAATATGGTTTTTGCATCGGTTTTAGCCGGCAGGAAAATCACTTTACAGTTGTTATTGGATAGTTCTCTTAAGATATTGAATTTTACCCCGCAATCCAATACGACAACTTTGTGTTTACCTCTCTCGTTCCAAGTTTGTATTTTTTTACAGGTGACCTCTTTGACCAAATCTTTGCCTATCAATCCCTCGGATGCTTTTGCTTTTTTGATTAATGAGTTGTTATCTAAATCTTTTGTAGAGATTACCGCTTTCATTGCTCCCTGCAATCTAATATGTTTTGTAAGAGCGCGCGTATCTATGCCTTCTATGCCTATAATATTATTTTCTTTAAGGTATTCATCCAGACTTTTTTCTGAACGCCAACTACTGGAGATTTGACTGCATTCTTTTACTACGAAACCTTCTAAGAAGGGTTTTATAGATTCCACATCTTCGCTGTTTATTCCGTAATTTCCGATGAGGGGATAAGTCATGGCAACAATCTGACCCTTGTAGGAAGGGTCGGTAAGTATTTCCTGATAGCCGGCCATGCTGGTATTGAAAACTATTTCACCATAGCTTTCACCTTTTGCGCCGAAATTTAATCCTTCCCATACCGTCCCGTCTTCAAGAGCAAGTTTCGCCTTCATTTAAGTATCCTTTTTGAGTCTGAAAAACATATAATCTTCTGCGAGACTATGTCTGACATTATTTTTAAATCTCCGCTACTTATATCATATACACCGATAACATCTTTATATTTAGCCGATTGAGGCACAAGTTTTGCGAGTAAATTTTTATCTTTCTTGAAAAATTTATCGTTGAATATAATATCTCCGCCTGCTTGCCTCTCGGCGAAGCGGGCAGATTTTTTCTCAGGAAACAATGCAACATAGAATATGTTTGTTTCAACCAAGTCCTGGAAAAAATGTGTTCCGAAAGACAGTTCAGGCATAAGGTTACCTTCCGAGAAGGCGACTTCTGCAAGGATTGCCACATTGTTTATTTCTGCAAATTTTACCGGTATACCTAAGGATGGTGTTGTGGTGCCCCATCTTCCTGGTCCCATAAGAAGAGTGGGTAACTTTTCCCTGCTTTCTATGCAGCTGTTTAATCTTCCTACTATACGGGCGATTTCATATTTATCAGATAATATAAGTTTACTATATTTCTGTGGGTCAATATATACAATCCTTCGTATTTCCTGCGAAATATTGCCTCCCAGAAAATATCCTTGTGACTGGAAGAATATATTTTCTCTCTTTACAATATTTGGCATCCCAACTCTACGTCCGCGCCCCGTTGTCTGTAGTGGCCTGCATTGCAGTAAATTTATTTTGAAGGTATTATCCCTTACAAAGTTTACCGTAAATTCTATCTCGACAGGATAGCCGTAACTTTTCTCAAGTGATTTTAATATCTTTTTAAATAAACTTATCAATGTATTACCGTTAAATACATTATCCAGTGTCAATATCCAATATTCTTTGTCTTCGGTGTCGTTCTTACTCATCATGTGTATGGACTCATAATCTTTTACAGCGACGCGGTCTATATTTACATAAGATTTTTCATTTATAAGATTTTCGAAAGGGATGGTCTTAAAAGCATTTTCTTTTATGTTTATAAGGTCTACTTCGTGTTGTGAAAATTTTCTCAAGTCATCTTTTTCTGCGTATGGTCTTTGTAAAGGATTGTCGAGTACAACCATTCTAGGATAATCCCCTTCAACGCGGTTAACTGCTCTTGTTCCAAGTCCAAAAACTAATCTGAGTATTCCTGCCTTTGGATTCATATTTTCATTCCACATGTATATATTGTGAGATAGACCAACTCCCGCAAGGTCAGGAAAGAAATACTCTTGGTGAGGGGCGCCCGAAACTCTTTGCACCAACAGCGCCATTTGTTCGTCTAATTTATCCAGGCCTCTTTGTTTTCTATATGCAAGGGCGTCTTCGCTCATAGTGCTTGAATATACTTTCTTTACAGCTTCTGCAAATTGAATATATCTTTGTTCGGGGCTTCCTTGATTGGCTAAAAATATGCTTTCATATTTTCCGGCAAATGCGTTGCCAAAACCGTCTTCTAAAAGTGAACTTGAGCGTATTATGATAGGCGATGAGCCAAAATATTCTATAATCTGCTGAAAGTGTTCCATAATTTCTTCAGGAAAGGTTCCATAAAGTATCTTTTCTTTTAGGATTTTTGCTACTTTGAAGTATTCGCCCTCTGTTTTCTGTTGCATACGTAGTTTCCATAATCGGTTCTGCACTATGTATGAATAGAATATATCCGAACCTATATAAAATGAGTCGTGCGATTCTGAGATTTTCTCCCAATTAAGCAATTTGTTCTCCGAAAGAATTTTTCGAGCAAGAAGCATTCCTGTGCTTTTCCCGCCAATATATCCTGTGCCTATCAATCTTGATTTTATCTCGATAAGTTCTTCTAAACAGAAGTGTTGTATCCCCAGGGATAATATTTTTTCGTTTTTTGTTAACATTATGCCGCAAAGTTTTTTTACCATATTTTTTATTTTATTCTTCGAAGCATTATTCTTGAGTAGTTCCTCTGCCTTGATAAATAAAAGGTCCCAATAATCCAGATTTCTTTTTGCGCTCTCCGCTCCCTTTTCGTGTATATAAGAAAGCAACTTTACAGCGTTAACACTGTCTGTAATAGGTGTAAATTTACCGTTTTCTTTCTGGTGAGGAAGAAACATAGTGGGAGAATAACGATTCCAAACTTTTAGAGGATGTATGTAAAAACTACCTTGGCAATGATATACATCCACCAATAATTGAGTTGTCTCACGTATCCTGGCTATTGACTTAAAGGAATGTTTATATCTTAATATTGAGAAGTATGTGACGGTTTTAAGTTCGTAAAGATAAGGACAAGTGACCATGAAAAAGTTTCCTATCATAAGGTCGGTAGCCCAGGCTGAAAGAAGTTCTGAAAGGCAGTCAAATACATAATATGCGCCTTCGCCTTCCCGTGTAATTATGTTGTTGACTTTTGTGGCAAAAGATTCAAATCCCGCATATGCATTAAGTTCATAGCGTTTTATTTTTGGTGAAGGTTTAAGCAGTTCTTTATGGGAAGCAAACCTCATGTATACAACTTTTTTCTTGTCTTTAAGTGCCTGCGCTACAAACGGTTTAACGAGTTGGGCATAGTCCTTTATGTCATCTATTTGCCAAACAGTATTATCCCCAATTCTTAATCCTGTAATTATATTATCTAAACCATTTATACCTGTGCTTATCATTTTAATAACCCTTTATATGTTTACATAGAAGCCAGATTGCTTTCTCCCATCAGATTTTTATCAATAGAATGGGCGCAACGTCGTCCTTCAGATATAGCCCATACTACAAGTGACTGGCCTCTTCTCATGTCACCTGCGCAGAATATCTTGTCAACGGAAGTCATAAAGTTATCGCTAGTTTTTACATTCCCACGCTTATCAAGTTCTACTTTTAGTTCGCTGAGCAAACCTGAATGTTGGGGGTGTGAAAATCCGACAGCTAAAATAACAAGGTCTGCCTCAATTTCAAAATTACTTCCTGCAACTTCCTTCATAACAGGACAATTATTACCTTTTTCTTTTGCAAATTCGACCTTTACGCATTCAAGCTTCTTTACTAACCCCTTATTTCCAATAAAATATTTCGTGAGTATTTCCCAATGGCGCTGGCCACCTTCTTCGTGGCTGGATGAGGTCTTTAGGATTAAAGGATAGTTGGGCCAGGGATGTTCTTCGTTGCGGCATTTTGGCGGTTTTGGCATGACTTCTATTTGTACAACACTTGAAGCTGATTGTCTATGCGCTATTCCGATACAGTCTGCCCCCGTGTCGCCTCCACCTAGAACAATTACTTTTTTGCCTTTAGTGTTTATGACCTCATTTGGTGATATTTTTTCACCTGATGCGAGCTTGTTTGATTGGATTAGATAATCCATTGCAAAATATATACCTTTTAGATTTCTTCCTTTAATGTTAAGGTCGTTGGGAATTCTTGACCCGCCTGCCAGGCATATGGCATCAAAATCTTTTAGAAGTTTTTTTACAGAATAATCTTTACCAACATCTATCCCTGTTTTAAAAGTAATGCCCTCTTTCTTCCATATATCAATACGCCTGTCTATAAGGTTTTTTTCAAGTTTAAAATCAGGTATGCCGTAGCGTAGGATTCCTCCCGGTTTCTTATCTTTTTCAAAAACTATGACACTATGACCTGTGCTGTTAAGTTGCGCGGCGCAGGATAATCCTGCCGGACCCGAACCTATAACGGCTATTTTTTTACCGGTTCTTTCTTTGGGGATATGGGGTTTTATTAATTTGTTTTTAAACGCAAATTCTATAATAGCAAGTTCATTTTCGCGTATGGTTACAGCTTCATCATTCAATCCTAATACGCACGCATACTCGCAGATGGCGGGACAAATCCTTCCTGTTATCTCAGGCATATTATTTGTCGAGTTTAATAAAGCGAATGCAGCTTGCCAATTGCTATGGAACATATAATCATTCCATTCAGGAATATAGTTGCCTATTGGGCAATTCCAATGGCAAAAGGGAGTTCCGCAGTCCATGCATCGCGAAGCTTGTTCTTTTGACTTTTTTTCAGATCGCAACTTTGCAACATGTTTAAAGTCTTGGAGACGCCTAGATACTTCTCTGTATTCTCCCGTTTGTCTGGATATTTTCAAGAAACCTCTTGGATCACCCATCTAATTCCTCCGTCAATTCTAGTTTCTCTTCTATCTTTACTTTTTCTAAGATACGCCGATATTCCATCGGCATGACCTTAACGAATTTTTTCAATTCATTGTCTATATTTTTTATAATTCTTTTTGCTTTCTTGCTTTTCGTATATTTAAAGTGGTTGTTAAGTAATTTACATATTGTGTCTTTATCGCTTTCTTCTATTTTTTCTAATTTGACCATATTCTTGTTGCATTTGTTTTTGAAAGTTTTATCTTCATCATATATATATGCTATCCCGCCTGACATTCCTGCCGCAAAATTTCTTCCGGTTTTTCCAAGAACTATTATTCTTCCGCCTGTCATATATTCGCAACCATGGTCGCCAACGCCCTCTACAACAGCATAAAGTCCGGAATTTCTTACGCAGAATCTTTCCCCTGCAATGCCACATATATATGCTTCGCCTGATATAGCCCCGTAGAAGGTGGTATTTCCTACAATTACATTCTCGTCGGGAGTGTAGTCTGCTTTTCTGTCAGGATAGATGATAATTTTTCCGCCGGAAATGCCTTTACCTACATAGTCGTTAGTCATGCCTTCCAGTTCAAATGTAATGCCTTTTGCAAGGAATGCTCCGAAACTTTGCCCTGCCGTGCCTTTGAACTTGCAGGTAATAGTATCCTCTAAAAGCGTTCCATCACCGCATCTTTTGCATATTTCTCCGCTTAACATTGCGCCTGTTGTTCGGTCTGTATTTTTGATTAAAAGCGAAATATTTGTCGGTTCATTTTTCTCAAAAGTGTTTTTACACATCCTTATTAGTTTTCTGTCTAATACAGAATCAAGCTCGTTTTTCTGTTTTGATGTGCAGTATCGTCCTACATTAGGGGGAAGCTCGGGTTTATAAAGCATTTGTGAATAATCTATCCCTTTTGCTTTAACAGGAATTATATCTTTATTAACTTCAAGAAGGTCTGTTCTGCCTATCATTTCGTTTATAGTTTTTATGCCAAGATTTGCCATTATTTCGCGAAGCTCGTGTGTTATAAAATTGAAATAGTTAACTATATATTCAGGTTTTCCTCTAAATCTTTTTTGTAAAATATCATCCTGTGTGGCTACTCCGACGGAACAATTATTTAAGTGGCAGTGCCTTAACATAACGCATCCTGATGTAATGAGTACGGCTGTGCAAAACCCGTATTCCTCGGCGCCTAAAAGCGCTGCAATCGCAACATCATGACCTGTTCGCATTTGCCCATCAGTTTGCAGACGAACTCCGGAACGCAGGTTGTTAAGTAAAAGGGTCTGGTGTGTTTCTGAAAGTCCTAATTCCCAAGGAAGCCCTGCATATCTTATAGAGCTTTTAGGAGATGCTCCAGTTCCTCCGTCAGCGCCGGAGATAAGAATCATATCTGCATGACCTTTTGCAACTCCTGCAGCAATAGTCCCTATTCCTATTTCAGAAACTAATTTTACACTCACGCGCGCTTTGGGGTTAGCGTTTTTTAAATCAAATATTAGTTGGGCAAGGTCTTCAATTGAATATATATCATGATGTGGAGGTGGTGATATTAAAGTAACGCCCGGAGTTGTATAGCGCGTTCTTGCAATAATTTCACTTACTTTATGTCCGGGAAGTTGGCCGCCTTCACCCGGTTTTGCTCCTTGGGAAATTTTTATTTGAATCTCGTCTGCATTTACCAAATAATTAATAGTAACTCCGAATCTACCGGAAGCAACTTGCTTTATAGCGCTTCGTTTGGAATCTCCATTTGGTAATTTTATAAATCTATTAGGGTCTTCACCGCCTTCACCGGTATTGGATTTCCCCCCAATTCTGTTCATGGCAATTGCGATTGTTTCATGCGCTTTTTTGGAGATTGAGCCGAAGCTCATTGCTCCTGTTGCGAAACGTTTCATTATCTTTCGGGCAGGTTCAACTTTATCAATAGAAATTGGTTTTCCTTTTTTAAATTTAAGCAGTCCCCTCAAAGTCGTAGGGTTTTTTGATTGGTCATTGATCATATTTGCAAATTCTTTGTATAGAGCATAGTCATTATTGCACGTAGCATCCTGCAGCGCAGCGATACTCTCAGGGTTCCAAAGGTGAAATTCTCCATCTTTTTTCCATTGGTATATTCCGCCGCTTGCCAGATAGGGGGCTGTCATACCTCTTTTAGGATAGGCGAATTTATGTCTTTCTATGGTTTCGTCTGCTATGCCTTCAAGTCCTACCCCTCCTATTCTCGATACTGTCCCGGTAAAAAACTTTTCTATAAGCTCGTTATCCAAACCCAATGCTTCAAATATCTGCGCGCCTCTATAACTTCTTAAGGTGGATATTCCCATCTTGGATAGTATTTTTAATATGCCGTTTCTTAGTGCTTGGTTGTAATTTGCAAGCGCTTTTTTAATATCTACGTTAATCTCCTTTTGTTCTATGAGATATTCTATTGTTTCATATGCAAGGTATGGGTTTATACAATCTGCGCCGTAACCGAAAAGGAGCGCAAAATGATGTACTTCCCGTGGTTCTGCGCTTTCGATTATAATTGCGACCTGCGAACGTATATTTTTTCTTACAAGGTGTTGATGAATGGTGCTTGTAGCCAAAAGCATTGGTAAAGCTATATTATCTTTGTTTGTTCCTCTGTCACTGAGTACGATAAAAGAATATCCCTTTTCAATAGCATATTCTGCTTCAAAGCAAATCCTTTCTAAAGTAAGCCTAAATCCCTCCTGACCGTCTGCCGCATTGAAGAAAGTATAGAGTGTCTTTGATGTGAACCCGTTTATGCTTATATCGCGAATCTTTTCAAACTCGTCGTTTGTTAGTATTGGATTTTTTACCGTAAGTTTATGGCTATGTTCCGGTGTTTCCTCTAAGATGTTTTTCTCAGGTCCAACAAAACTTTCCAGACTCATAACAAGTTTTTCTCTTATTGAGTCTATGGCAGGATTTGTTACTTGCGCGAAAAGTTGTTTGAAATAGTTATAAAGGATTTGAGGTTTTTTTGATAAAAATGCGTGAGGAGTATCATTCCCCATGGAACCAGTAGGTTCTTTGCCGTCTTCTGCCATAGGTTTTATAATCATTTTTAAATCTTCTCTGGAATAACCGAAGGCTTTTAGTTGAGACATGATATCTTCAGATTTTTTATTACCTGTGCCGCTGGTAATAAGTTTATCGAGGTTAACCATATTCGCAGTATTCCACTTACCATAAGGAGAAGACATAGAGACTTTCTTTTTAATTTCACAATCTTGCACTATGCGTCCGGATTGGGTATCAATAAGGAATATTTTACCCGGCTCAAGTCTTCCTGAGGTCTTAATATCTTCAGGGTCTATATTGAGAACTCCGACCTCTGATGCCATTACCACAAAATCATTCTTGGTTACAATATAACGCGCAGGTCTAAGTCCGTTTCTGTCTAGTATTGCTCCGATATTTTTTCCATCTGTAAACGCTATTGCAGCCGGACCGTCCCATGGCTCCATAAAGCAGGCATGGTATTTATAAAAATCTTCAAGTTCTTTATTTAAAAAATCGTTGTGCTCCCAAGCTTCAGGAATAAGCATCATCATTGCATGCTCAAGAGGTCTGCCTGACAACGCTAGCAGTTCAAAGACGTTATCAATAGCTGCCGAGTCACTGCCTCCTTCAACAATAACTGGTTTTAATTTTTCTATATCCGTGCCGAATAATTCGTTTACAAGAAGCCGTTCTCTTGCTCTGATCCAATTTATGTTTCCGCGCAAGGTGTTTATCTCTCCATTATGAGCTAAGAACCTGAATGGTTGTGATAGATCCCAAGTAGGGAAGGTGTTTGTGCTGTATCGTGAATGAACCAGACATAAAGAACTTTCTATAGTTTTATTCTTTAGGTCAGGGAAAAAATCTCTTAATTGGGAAGGTTTTAATAATCCTTTATAACTTAGGGTTTTGGATGATAAATTTGTAATATAAAAGCAGGATTTTTGCTTTAAGGAAGATGAGCGGATAATATTCTCAATTTGTTTTCTAATGATATAGAGTTTTCTCTCAAATGTAGCCTGAGTCTTTAAGTTTTTATTTCTTCCAATAAAGACTTGAGAAATAAACGGCATGGTTTTTTTTGCGCTTTCTCCTATCACCGAACTATCTACAGGGAGATTACGCCAGCCGAGAAATTTTTGCCCCTCTTCATTAACAGTTTTTTTGAATAGATTAATGCAGAAGTTTTTTTCTTTATTATCGGTAGGTAGGAAAACCAATCCTGTTCCATAATGTCCGAATTTGGGCAATAGAATATCGTTTTCTTTACATTGTTGCAGTAAGAATTTATGGGGTATTTGTATCAATATGCCTGCGCCATCTCCCGTTTCGGGATCAGCTCCAACGGCGCCTCTGTGACTTAATCTTTCAAGAACCTCGATGCCTTTACTTACAATATCATGCGATTTTTCCCCGTTTATATTGCAGACAAATCCCACACCACAACTGTCGTGCTCAAACCACGGGTCATATAATCCCTGTTTAACAGGAAAAGATCTGGAATTCATTTTTTAAATTTCATTATGTCTATATTAAACTTCTTTATCTTACTATGTAAAGTATTGCGGTGTAGCCCGAGTATCTTTGATGCCTCAACCTGGTTGCCGCATGAACGCTCAAGTGCTTTTGTTATAACTATTTTTTCAACACGGTTGACCATGTTGGCATATATCTTGCCAGCGTCTATATCATAAAAATCTTTATCCAATATATCAGAAATATTGTCTATCATAAAAAACGCTCAATTCTTGTGCATTTTTAAACAAGTTTTTCAATTTCTTTTTAAAAATAGAACATTGGAATTCTTTTTCTTTTATGGTGTGATTTCTTAATCATCAACCGTACTCTTTTTAAGTCCGATTCTTTAAGATTTTTAAAAGTTTTACTTTCAATTGCTATAAGACATTTATCTAAATCTTTATAAGTTATAGCCATTTCGGATTCATCTGTTTGCCCTTCCCAAAGCCCCGCAGTTGGCGGTCTTTTTATAATTTCAGATGGAAGATTCAACTCTCTTGCTAAACTTTTCACTTCTGTTTTCAATAATCCTCCCAAAGGCAAAACATCACAGCCTCCATCACCGTGTTTGGTAAAGTAACCTGTCATTATCTCGCTTTTGTTTCCGGTACCTGCTACTAAATAATCCAATGAGTTAGCAAAATAATACAAAATCAGCATTCTCAACCTGGGTTTCAAATTGGCTTTAGCCAGGTCATTTGCTTTGGGATTTATATTAATTAGCTGATTAAAGAGGCCGGACGAATCTATCTTCCTGGTTTTTATGTTGGATGTGTTTGCAAGTTCCGTTGCCAACCTCTCGTCTATGTTGGAACTATTACAGGGAAGGAGTAACCCGAGAACATTATCGCCTAATGCTTTCTTCGATAAAACCGCTACTACCGAAGAATCAATTCCCCCGCTCAGTCCTAAAACAATACCTTTTTTATTGGCGTTTTTAACTTGCTTTTCTATCCAATTGCTGATTTCTTGCGATAAACTCATATTAAAATCTATTATATTTGCTTATGATAATAGTAATAACAGTAACTTTCGGCTTGCTATAGAATAGAAAGATACTTATCAAGTTCGTGTTGAGGAACTTGAATTCTATAATCGTCCCATTCTTTCTTCTTCAGCTCGATGAATCTAGGGAAGATATGATTTCCCAGAACCTTTTTAACAAGTTCGCTGTTTTCGGTTAGAGCGATTGCATTCCCAAGATTATCGGGAAGCGTTTCGATAGCTTTAGCTTTTCTTTCTGCAGCAGTTAAATGATACAAATTCTGGTCCATAGGCTTAGGCGCTTTATATTTCTTTTCTACGCCTTCTAATCCCGCGTGAAGCATAGCGGCAAAGGTAATGTAAGGATTACACGCAGGATCACCTGCCCGGAATTCGCATCTGGTAGCGTTTTCTTTGCCGGGATAATAAAGCGGCACTCTTACAAGCGCGCTTCGGTTCCTGCGGCTCCATGCTATGTATACCGGTGCTTCGAAACCCGGGACTAATCTTTTATACGAATTGGTAGTTTGCGCAAAGATAGAACATATCTCTTTTGAGTATTTTAAAAGACCTGCTATGTAGCTTTGAGCTGTATCTGATAAATTATCTTTTGTATTTTTGTCAAAAAACGCGTTTTTCTTTCCTTTGAATAGCGATTGATGTACATGCATTCCTGAACCGTTTTGCCCAAAAATAGGTTTTGGCATAAAGGTGGCATATACTCCGAATTTACTTGCAATCTCTTTTACGACAACCCTGTAAGTTATAACGTTGTCTGCCATCTCGAGCGCATCTTTATATTTCATATCGACTTCATGTTGAGATGGGGCTACTTCATGATGCGAATATTCAACGTCTATACCCATCTTTTCAAGAGCCAATACTGTTTCTCTCCTTAAATCGCTTGCTACGTCGAGTGTGGTTAGGTCGAAATACCCGCCTTTATCAAGTATCTCTGTGCCTATATCGTTTTTAAAATAGAAAAACTCAAGTTCCGGCCCTAAATAAAAATGGTCAAAACCCATTTTGCTTGCGCGTTTTAGAGCTCTTTTTAAGACATAACGCGGATCCCCTTCATATGGAGTCTTGTCGGGGTTTAATACGTCGCATATCATTCTGGCGACAGCTTTCTCTGTTGGCCTCCACGGCAATACCGCAAATGTATCAGGGTCAGGCATTGCAATCATGTCTGATTCTTCTATGTCCTGATAACCTGTAACGGAAGAGCCATCAAATCCCATACCATTATCAAGCGCATTCTCTAATTCCTTGTCTGTGATTGAAAAACTCTTCACCTGCCCTAATAAATCGGTAAACCACAAGCGTATAAACTTTACATCTTTTTCCTTAACCAATTTTAAAATGTCCTGTTTTGTTTTCTTTGCCATTTTAAACCTCCATTTTTAAGTTGTTAATTCTAAATAAAAAAATGTTCTAACCCATCAGGATTAAAACAACTTTGTTTTAAATTATTTTCTATACATTTGCACAAACCTTGTGCTCTATTGCTTAGACTTGTACATTTGACATTGTAACAAGTAAAAAAACAGAGCTTTTGGTAACCTTCAAAAACAATTTATCCTATAGCATCATATCCGCGTTCCCCTGTTCTTATTCTAATACATTCCTGTAAGTCCAAAACAAATATCTTGCCGTCTCCGATGTTGCCGGTTCTTGCTCCTTTAATGATTGCGTTAATTGTTGGTTCAACAAAATCTTTGTTAACTGCTATCTCCAGTCTTACTTTTTTCAATAAATTCACTTCGTGGATTACGCCACGGTAAGTTTCACTAAATCCTTTTTGTTGCCCGCAACCTAATGCATTGGAGACAGTCATTTTATAAACTTTCGCATCATAGAGCGCTTTTTTTACATCCGGTAATTTGTGCGGTTGTATCATTGCAATTATAAGTTTCATATTAATATCCTCCTATTATAAGGTAGCAAGTAGTCCCGACATAATGCCGGGACGCTTGCTAGTACTTTTCATTTTTCTGTAGTAAATATCTGAAACCCAGCATAAGACTCCATGCCATGTTCAGTAATATCCAGACCTTTCAACTCATCTTCTTTGGATACTCTTAATCCTATAGTTTTCTTAATAATAAAGAAGAGAATTGAGGCGGTTCCAAATACCCATATGAATACTGAACCCACGCCTAATAATTGAGTAAAAAACTGTGATAATCCTCCTCCGAAGAAAAAACCGTTTACAGCGCCTATTCCGCTTGACTGGCCATAAGCACTTTGAGCAAAGAGCCCGACTGAAAGAGTACCCCAAGCACCGCAAACGCCATGAACCGATATTGCTCCTACGGGGTCGTCAATATGTAGAACTTTATCTATAAACTCAACACTAAGAACTACTAATATACCGGCTATCGCCCCGATAATAATCGCGCTCAAAGGGGATACACTGGCACAGGGAGCGGTTATGGCTACTAAACCAGCTAATGCTCCGTTAAAAGCCATACTGGTATCCGGCTTCCCGAATTTTTTCCAGGCAGTAAACATAGCTGTAATCGCAGCGGCTGCAGCAGCTAAATTAGTGGTTACTGCAATAGTGGCAATACTTAAATTAGTGCCGGCAGTCGTGCTTCCAGCGTTAAAACCAAACCAGCCAAACCAGAGGATAAACACGCCCAATGCAGCTAAGGGAATGTTATGCCCGGGAATAGCATTAGAGGTTTTATCCTTGTTGTATTTCCCCAGCCTCGGACCTAGCAATATTGCTCCGGCCAAGGCCGCCCAACCGCCCACTGAATGAACTACTGTTGAACCGGCAAAATCAATTATTCCTTTACTTGAAAGCCAGCCGCCGCCCCAAATCCAGTGGCCCACTACAGGATAGATTAAGGCACAGATGAAAACCGAGTAAATTAGATAGGCCGGAAATTTTGTCCTTTCCGCCATTGCTCCTGAAACGATGGTAGCAGCGGTAGCGGCAAATACTATTTGAAACATCCAGTAAGCAAATTGCCATAAGCCTTCCCCTGTTGCAGGATTAGCGGCACTTAAGAAAAATCCGCTGGTGCCAAAAAGACCTAATTTATCCGCACCAAACATAATCCCAAAACCTACCAGCCAGAAAGCAATTGAACCCACTGAAAAATCCATAAGATTTTTCATTAAAATATTTGAGGCATTTTTTGCCCTGGTAAAACCGACCTCAACCATAGCAAAACCCGGCTGCATAAAGAAAACTAAGAATGCCGCTACCAGAGTCCAGACGGTATTAATGGCTACGGCATTACTTGCTGCACTAGGCTCATCGGCAAATGCGTATATTGCCAATCCGAAAGTAAATAATAGCGCTAGTGGAATTACTTTTAATACTCTATGTAACATTTTTAACATATTTCATCCTCCTTTCTATTTTTAAAAATCAAATGCCATAGTGAACCCATAATAAAATTCTTCTTCCTGATTCCCGTCATCTTCATCTTTGAGGTCTCCGAATGGCATAGAATAATTAGCATTTGGACTAAATGTTATCTTTTCAGTTAAAGGAACAGTTAAACCAATGCTAAAAGCCGTATCGCCTCCTTCGCCCTGTATGAAAAGTTTATCGTTATATCCTACATGTCCGCTCAAGTCCAAACTAACAGGCGAATCCCCCAAAGGAAAGCTGTGACTTAGGCCTAAAACCGTGTAACTGCCGTCGCCACCACCTTTGTCTTCGTCTCCATAATCTCTATACCAAGTCAGAGTTGGGGAAAGTAGCACATTAGAACCCATGCCGATATAAAACTCTTTAGTAAATAGATCTGCTGGCGGGAAATCATAATAATTATGTCCCACCGACAAGCTAAGGTAATCTTCGAATTCATAAGTGTAATCTATTGAATAGTCAACTTCATCTGAATTCAAGCTGTCTTCTGTTCCGACATCAAAACTTCCCCATATGCTAACAGTAAGTCCTTTAATGCTTGTGTAAATTCCCGACTGCATTACCGGGTCATCGTCAAGCTTAAATCCTCTCCAGATGTATTTTGAATAGATCCCTACATCAGAACTTATCCCTATGTCCGTATTTTCTAATAATCCTTCCTGAGCATAACAATTAGAAGAAACAAATACAGTTAAAAATAGAACCGCTACTGACAATACATTAAACCTTCCCCTTGACTTCTTTAGCATCTTCCCCTCCTTTTTTAATTTTTTAAAAATAAAAAGGCGTCTTGCCAATTTTATTAAATTGATAAGACGCCTATGTCTAAACTACCTAAATTTGTTTTCTTTACACTTCTGAGTGTTTCAATGGTATTAAGTAAAAATATACTACTCTTGGTAACCTTTTTTTTGCCATTTTTTTGTTATGTTCTTTTTATGCTTAATAACCATAACATGTGAACATCCTATTTCTTTTGCTATCTCTCGAACAGTATATCCTTTAAGCAAAGAATAGAATACCTTTCGTTCTTTGTCGTTTAACCCTATGCTTTTTATTTTATCAATTGTAAGTTTGCAATCTATATCTAATTCAAGGTTTGTTTTTTTATCTTCAAGAATATCGCCCAAAGTTAATCCTTCGGGAGATATTAGTTTATCAAGGCTTGAAAGAGGTGTTTTGGGTCTGCCTTTTCTTAAGAAATTCTGTATATGGAATTCGCATCCCTTGATCACATATGCTTCATTTATGCCTATCGGTAGTCCGTTTGCGTAATTCTGCCACAGATAAAGACACATTTCTTGGTAAAGGTCTTTCTCATCATAAAAACCATATAATAAATGTTTTCGCGCAATATGTTTCAGTGCAGGCGTTATTTTCTCCAGTAATATTCTAAAGTCCATAGTTTCTTCCTAATTTTGACAAAAAAGGCGTTCCTATCTTTAATTATAGATAGGAACGCCTTTGTCTATGAGTTAAGCGCAAACTTTGCGCTTTTTATTTTTATACCAGACCTTGATCTAACATTGCATCGGCGACTTTTACAAATCCGCCGATATTTGCTCCTTTTACATAGTTGACGTATTTACCTTCTGTCCCATATTTAACACATGTCTGATGTATATTAACCATAATTTCATGAAGTTTGTTGTCAACTTCTTTTCTTGACCAAGGAAGCCTTTGGCTATTCTGTGACATTTCAAGTCCTGAAGTAGAAACCCCGCCAGCGTTAGCTGCTTTGCCGGGACCGTATAGAATCTTAGCCTTCTGGAAGACTGTTATAGCTTCAGGTGTTGTAGGCATGTTTGCGCCTTCTCCCACAGCTATACAACCGTTTTTAACCAGCTCTTTTGCATCTGATTTGCTTATCTCATTTTGTGTTGCAGATGGGAAAGCAATATCGCATTTTACGCCCCAAGGACGTTTGCCTTCGGAATATTTGCATCCGTATTTTTTAGCATATTCTTTGATACGACCGCGTTTTACGTTTTTAAGTTCCATGACATATGCTAATTTTTTCTCGTCTATGCCTTTAGGGTCGTAAATTGTACCGTTTGAGTCGGAAAGGGTAACACATTTTCCTCCCAACTGGTTTACTTTCTCTGCTGTATATTGTGCAACATTACCGGAACCTGATACTGCGCAAGTTTTTCCTTTTAATGTATCTCCTTTGTGTTTTAACATTGCTTCCACAAAATAAACACAACCATAACCTGTGGCTTCAGGTCTGATTAAGCTACCGCCCCAGTTGAGACCTTTGCCTGTGAGGATGCCAGTGAATTCGTTGCGGAGACGTTTGTATTGACCGAACATGAAGCCGATTTCACGTCCTCCTACGCCGATATCTCCTGCAGGTATGTCGGTGTTAGGGCCTATATGTCTGCAAAGTTCTGTCATGAAACTTTGGCAGAACTTCATTACTTCGTTATCTGATTTTCCTTTAGGGTCAAAGTCAGAACCGCCTTTGCCTCCACCCATAGGAAGGGTTGTTAGGCTATTTTTGAAAACCTGTTCAAAAGCAAGAAACTTTAAAAGTCCTAAATAAACAGTGGGATGAAAACGTAGTCCCCCTTTGTACGGGCCGATAGCGTTGTTCATTTGAACGCGGAAGCCGCGGTTAATTTGGACTTCACCTTTATCGTCAAGCCAAGGAACGCGGAACATTATTACTCTCTCGGGTTCTGCTATTCTTTCTAATATCTTAGCTTTTTTATATTTTGGGTTCTTTTCAATAAACGGTATCACAGATTCAGCTACCTCTTTTACCGCCTGATGGAATTCCTGTTCACCAGGATTTTTCTTGATGATTTTTTCCATAAAAGATTCAATCTTATTAGACATAGAACTAACCTCCTCACTTAACTTGTTAGACACCTTTGTCGTTATCACTGCTTTGTGGATTTTACCACTTTTTCTAATATTACAAAATAAAAAAACCACGGCGCTTTCCACGGCGTCGTGGTTAAATCTCACTAAATCAACAGATGAAATTATAGCACAAAAATTGTGCAAAAAATAAGTTAAATTTTTTAAAAGTGGAGAAAATTTTTAAAATCCGACAATTTTACAATTTCAAATTTTTAATTCTTTTATATGCTTCTTCTATTTTTTCTGTGGAGGCGGTTAAGCTTATCCTGAAATAACCTTCACCTTCAGCTCCAAAACCTGTGCCGGGTGTTACCAGAACGCCGCATTCTTCAAGTACTTTCCCGCAGAAGTCTACAGACTTCATGCCAGCAGGGACAGGAATCCACAGGTAGAATGTCGCTTTTGGAGACTGCATATTGATGCCTGCTTCCTGCATTGCTTTCACTAATAGGTCTCTTCTCTCTTTATATACCGGAAGAATCCTTCCCAAATTTTCCTGCATTGTATTTATCGCTTCTATCCCTGCAATCTGCATATGGTTTGGCGCACCTGAATCCATGTTTGTTTTTACTTTCCCCAATCCTACAATTACTTCTCTATTGCCTACTACAAATCCAATTCTCCAACCTGTCATATTGCAGGATTTTGAAAGCGAATGGAATTCTACTCCGACATTTTTGGCTCCTTCTGTTTCCAGAAAGCTTTGTGCTTTATAGTTATCATAAGTAATTTCCGAATAAGTTGCATCGTGGCAGATGATTATATTGTGTCGCTGCGCAAAATCGACGACTTCTTTAAAAAAGCCTTCGTCAGCTATGGCGCTGGTCGGGTTATTTGGATAATTTAAGAACATCATTTTACAGTTTATAAGTTGAGGCCCATATTTTTTTTCAATGTCTTTTAGATCCGGAAGAAATCCGTTTTCTGCGTGCAATGGCATAGTTAAAGGTGAACCACCAGCCAGAATAGTGCCCGCCTTATATACCGGATATCCGGGGTCTGGTACTAATACGCTGTCCCCTTGGTCAACAAAAGCCAATGGTATATGTCCTATGCCTTCTTTTGCGCCTATTAGAATTAGAACTTCTGTTTCATGGTCAAGTTTTACACCGAATCTGTCTTTATACCATTTTGCAACAGCGTAGCGTAATTCTTCGCTGCCTTTATATGAAGGGTATTTATTTACATTGAGCGTTGATGTTGATTCTTTTAGTTTTTCTATTACACTCGGAAACGGTCCTAAATCGGGGTCGCCAATTCCAAGGGATATAACGTCACCACCTTTTTTCAAAACTTCTGCTTTTTTTCTGTCAAGTTCTGCAAAAGGGTATTCAACAAGTGCTTTTAATTTTTTTGAAACATCAATCATTTTATTTCTTCTCCTAAACCCCGTTAGAGATAAGAAATGTCTTTTGACATTTCTGTCATACTCCCAAGGTTTTCTTTCCCTGTTTTTAGCTTTAAAACTTTGGTAAAGCCTAAACTTTTTCTATTAAATTAATCTCTAACGGGGTGAAATTTTTGCTGAATAAATTATTTCAACGGGACTGGCAAGGTAAATATTTTCTATTTTATCGGGTGTCCCTTCTATGGAAACAGTTAATTCTCCGCCTTTTGTTTGCACTTTTATAAGGTTTGTTTTTAAGTTGCCTTTTATAAAATTTACGATACTTGAAGCAACGGCGCCTGTGCCGCATGCATAGGTTTCGTCTTCCACTCCTCTTTCATATGTGCGGATGGACATTGAATTATTATCTAGGATTTGCACAAAGTTGACATTTGTTCCTTCCGGCTGAAACTGTTCATTATTTCTGATTTTAGGCGCAATCTCAAGTAAGTCTATTTTATTTATGTCGTCAGTTAAAAAAACAGCATGAGGGACGCCTGTATTAATAAAACTTCCGATATAATCCGTGCCATCAATTTTTATATGTATCTCTTCCTTGAAACTATGTGGTGGTGTCATTTTTATTTTCACTGTATCCTCTTTTACCTGTGCCGTGATAATTCCGGAGAGTGTTTCCAGACTAACTTCACCTGGGATAGTTAGTTTTTTATGCACAAGAACCCGCGCAGAACAGCGCGCTGCATTACCGCACATCTCTGCTTCGCTCCCGTCAGAATTAAATATTCTCATTCTGGCATTTGCTTTGAGAGAAGTTTCCAATACGATAAGCCCATCTGCTCCTATAGATAGGTGACGCCTGCATAGATTTTTTGCCAGACTGGACCATTCATAGTTATATTTATTTTCTACATTTATAACTATGATGAAGTCGTTACCAGTTCCGGACACCTTTAAAAATTCCAACCCAAAATTATTCATATTAGAAATTTCCTAATTTAGCCGTTATTATAATGTCATACAAACTAATTTTATTTTACGGTTAATTCTAACACTTATAAAGATAAAAAATAAAGAGTAAACTCCGGTGTTTTAATATAAGATTTTTATGAAAAATTCCATTTTGAATTTATATATATCTATGCTAAGATACCAAACGGTGAGGGAATTTAGGCTGTGATGTTTGCGATGTCTAATTGAATCTTGCTTATCCAAACCAGAAGGGATGCAAGTTAAATGCACCATGTTATAGTTAAATTTTTAGAAGGAGAAGAAAAAGAAGGGGAAGTGTTCAGTTTCAATATGAACTTTCCCGTGTTTTATTTGCAATCCAAGAACGACAAAGGCGAAATAGACAACATCCCCATTAAGATAGATTTAATCAAACAAATTATCTTTCTCAAGAAAAAAGACAGCAGCGGAAACATTCTGCACAAAGAAACCATAGACCAGTCAATATATGCAGGTGTTCTTCCCTATAGGCTGAAGGTGGAATTTAAGGACGGACAGATAGTTGACGGCTCTACTAACAAATATAATCTCAAAGATGCCGGTTTTTTTATAGTGCCTATAAATCCTGCGGATAAAAGCGAACGTATTTATATAAATGCTGCTACGGTTAAAAACGTTGATTGCAAAAGATTGTTGGGTAAAAAATTAATAGACCAACAAAACATTACTCTGGAAGAAGTGGAGCGATTATTTAAACAACAAAGGATGGAAAGAGAAAAGAAAGACGGAGGACAGAAAGAAACTATTACCCAGCAATCAGAAGGGTTTTTTATAATTGAAGATGAAATAAGAAGAGCGGAACAAAAACTTATAGAAAAGACAAAAATTAAACCTTTGGGAGAAATTATTCTCGGTGCGGGTTATATTACTTCTCACCAATTGGAGGATGCCCTTAACAAGCAAAAGGAACAGAAAGACAAAAAGTTAGGGCAAATATTAGTAGACCTTAAGCATATAACTCCCACTGATATATGTGTTGCTTTAGCCAGCCAATTTCATCTATCTTGGGTAGACCTGTCAAGTTTAAATATACCGCAAGAAATAGCTACCATCCTTCCGGAAAAAACGGTGCGTGAGTTGGGCGTCATTCCAGTAGAGAAAAAAGACGATATACTCGTAGTTGCCATCTCCCAGCCTCAAGTTGCTTTGATAGGAATGCAAGTAAGTAAGTTTACTCCTTTCGTTATTGAATTGGTTATAGCTTACGATGGTTATATCCAGGCAGCTATAGAAAAGTATTTCCCCAAAAATAAATAACGCAAGAAAAATGTCTTATTTGTCAGATTTCTTGCGCTTATAAGAAGTTTTCTTTTCGGCTACCAACCTAACCGTGTGTTCTGCGGAAGGAAAATATCTGTGAACTTTGCCCTCATTCAAAGATATACGATGTTTGTTCAGTATTCTTATTATTTCAGTTACTAAAGGAATATCTTTTTTGTCCAGTTCTTTTATTGCTCTAAAAAAAGCAACTTTATCAATGTCCCGAGCAATATCTCTGATCTCTTGAGGCAGAATGTTCAGTAACTCTGTCACTGTTTCTTTTTGAAAGAAAAAATCTACAGGAACTTTCAATCCCTCACTTATCCTTTTAAGCATTTTAAGTGAAGGTAGTATTTCGCCCCGTTCAATTTTTCCAATATATGTATAATCTAATTTATCCGGTATCTTTTGAGAAAGCTGTTTTTGAGTTAATTCCAGTTTTTTCCTTATATTTCTTAGCTTTAGACCAATCTCTTTTGCTAACAAAATAGTTTGTTCAGTTCGTCGTTTCATGGCTGGGGAATAATATCATAATAATTTTTAACCTACAAGTTTTTAAAACCCTTGACCCCGTTAGAGATAGGTAGCCATAAGGCTACCGTAAATCACAGTTTAATATTTACATACATTCTCTTTTTGTCTCCTAATTATTGAGATGAATTATATTTTTTTCTCTTTAATCTCTAACGGGGTTGACAAACACTCTATACTTAGGAATAATATATAATATTTATTATAAAAAATAAGTGAAATAGTTCCTTTTTTACAAGTGTATGGAGAAGATATTTAGATCGTTTAAAATTCTTAAGAAAATTGATTCTTATCTAATCAATATATTATCAGGGAAAGAATTAACAGCACTTCTTTTATTAGTGGTAGTAGCCGTAGAAAATAATGGGACTGGAAAGTTTAAACCTGAGACCATTAAAAAATTTGCAGATAAATACTTTAGTGGAAAAGACTTGCTTGTTATTTGTAAACTCTTAAGAAAATTCGGTTGGGGGAGGTTAACTTGTTGTAAACAAAATAATCCCCAAAATCCTCCTTGTCTTAGCGAAAAATGGAAAGATTTGCCGATTGGGATAAGTTTTTCCGATTAAATAAAAACAGGAAGAAAAAAAAATGATAGAGCATAAAGAACAAATAGAAAAAATAATGAGCGAAATGAAATGTCCAAAAGATTTTGCATGCTACAGGTCTGATTTTAAAAATCTTTCTATGACAAAAGATACTCCAATGGAATCGTTTGTAGAATGTTCCAATAAAGATGCTTGGCTATGTGAATACTCATTTCTTTTTGAGTCTTGTTATCTATGTAAGTGTCCTCTGAAAGTATATGTTGTGAAGAAATTGAGAAAGTGATATTCAGCAAAAGTGGCAAAATTTTCTTATTTGTCTTGCATATAATTTCTCATTTTTCTTATTATCCTAAATGTCCTTATCTTAATTGTACTTTCGGGTATTTTGAGAATTTCGCTGATCTCGGAAATTTTAAAACCTTGGATATACTTCAAAACAATTAACTCTCTTTCTTTTGTATTTAGACTCCTTAGCGCTATTTCTATAGTGTTTTTTATCTCTAATTTTTCGCAGGATTCTTCGTCTTTTTCTATCGGTTTCTTGTTAAACTTATATTCTTCTTTTCTTTTTTTAAGAAAGTCCAGGGTTGCATTTCTTGCTATTTTATAAATAAAAGACTTGTAATTTTTAGAAAAGTCTATTTTGAAAATATTTCGGAAAATCTTTAAGAATACTTCTTGCAGAATATCTTCCGCATCGTGCCTGTTATAAATTATTCTATAAATATAATTATAAAGCGGGACTTTGAATTCGCCCAAAAAGACTCCTAATGCTTCTTCGTCCTTTTTATATAACTTTTCTATGAATTTTGCATCCAGTTCCATTTACCCCGCTCCCCCAAAACCCCCGATGCTACATAAGATAGAAATGTTAGAATTTTCCGAACGGTAATGACCCCGAGACCACGGTTATAAACCAACCCCTGCGTGCAGGGGGGAGGTAAAACCAGTGGAGCAGGGTTCAGGGTTTTCTCGTGCCTACTCTTGATAATATAAGACAGCCCAGCCCGAAAGTAAAATAGAGATAAAATGCAAAAAGTGTTAAAAAGCAAATACTTCCTCCAATAATATTTAATGCGGAGCTTCCTATTTGAAGCAGTTGCCCCAGGAAAAGCATAATAAAAAGGATGAGAAGTCCTATCAATGATATTAGAGATCTCTTTTCATTAAAAAAAGCGGATTCTTTAACGATTTTTTTGCCTATAAAAAGCGAACAAGGCACAAGAGCTACAAGCAATGCTATAGGATAAGCGAGCATTAAGAAAGGAATAAATAAAATTCCGATTATGCTAAAAACAAGAACGATAATCGCAGGAACAAATAAAATCTGCGCTAAAAATCCGGCAAAGAAAGCTTGCCTCGGTTTTTTCTCTAAATAAAGCGCCATTGTTTCTGACCCGGATGAGAAAATAGCAGTGAAAATCATTATAAACATTGATAGAGCAATCCCTTTTACGAGTAATATCCAAGAGGGCAAAATTGGGCTGGGTTTCCATCCAAATGTATGTCGTGTATGCGTCTGTCTTGTCCCTTGTCCGAAGGGCTTTATTATACTGTCTCCTTCAATTGTGATTTTGCCGTTTTCCGTTGAGAATTGCACGACCGAGGGTATAAGTTTAAACAGATTTTTTAAGGGTCCCAGGGAGATTATTACGACCTCGCCGTCTACAAAAGCACCTTCTGCTTTTATAAGGTTTCCTCCTACAATAACCAAATCTCCTTTTACGTGGCTTTGTCCGTTGACTATTGCTTCTCCGCCGAGAACGACGGCATCTCCCTCAACCGTTCCGTTAAGTTCTAAGTTTCCGTTAATAATAACGGCATCTCCTCTAACGGTTCCATCTATCACGCAGGATTTGCCTATGAGAACCAAGTCCTCTTTTATAATTGTGGATTGCTCGATGTGGAAAACTTCACTAGCCAATAATACGGAAGATAACATTAAAAAACAAAACAATATCAATACTTTTTTCATAACTCTCCTCCATTTTTAATAAGTTTTGAAAGTAAAACGATATCAAATACGCTAAAAGTAATGACAATAAATGCGGCACTTAGAAACAATAAAATTCCAGAGATGTAAAATTTATATGAAAACAATCCGGATAAAACTTCCCAGATTTTTAATATTTTTGCGCAAAACACGGTAATTTGAGTGGAGTATCTTCCAACAACAAGAGAGGTAAGCAAAAAAGAAATAAAAATAATAAAGGGACTGATTAAAATTAGAATCTTGTAATAGGAAGGTCGCATTTTTAGTTTTTCAAGAATCTTTGCATCAAAATCCAGCGATGGTTCTAATTTTTCTATCTCGCTGAAACCCCTTTGTAAATCTATGGTATCTCTATAAAAATTAAGACAAGATTTGCATTCGTCTATATGAGATAAAATTTGGCGGGGAAGTTTTTCTCCATCCAAAATCCCTGAGATTTGTTTTTCGTAGTCTTTGCAAATCATCTTATTTACCATTCCTACATATAATACTCTAAAAACACCTAAAAAGTTACAATACTTGAAGATAACTACACAGTAATGCTATCATTTGTATCACGTTAGTAATTTTACCAAAAAAGAGGATTTGAAATGATTATTAAATGTTGGGGGGCAAGGGGCTCAATACCGGTTTCGGGCAAAGAATATATTAAATATGGAGGTTCTACCACTTGCATGGAGGTAAGGAGCAAGAATGGCGAAATAATCATAATCGATGCGGGTTCAGGTATTAGAAAATTAGGGATTAAACTTCTTGAAGAAAAAAAGTATAGTTATGATATCGTTTTTACACATGCGCATTGGGATCATCTATTGGGGTTTCCGTTTTTTAAGCCCATATATACCCAAAAAGCGCGTATAAAAATGTATGGTTATCCGTTTGCCCAAAAATCAATCAAGGAACTTCTCAAAATATCAATGACTCCTCCTTATTTCCCTGTAAATTATGAAGATATCAAGGCCAACATTTCTTATCATGAGGCTTGTAAGGATAAGTTTCGGATAGATTCCGTTACGGTTATCCCGATATCGTTAAGTCACCCCAATGGTGGATTAGGTTATAAATTTATAGAAGATAACAAATCTTTTGTTTTTCTAACAGATAATGAATTAACCTTTAAACACCCCGGAGGGCTTGATTATAAAGATTATGTGGATTTTTCGTCAGGAGCCGACCTGCTTATACACGATTGCGAATATACACAAAAGGATTATAAAACTAAAAAAGGTTGGGGACATTCCATTTACAAAGATGCGTTAAAATTAGCCATGGAAGCTAATGTGAAAAAGTTTGGTCTATTCCATCATAATCAGGAGAGAGAAGACAAGGATTTAGACAAAATAGTTAAAGATTGTAAGCAGATAATTAAGAAAGAAAAGAGCAATTTGAAATGTTTTGCTGTTTATGAGGGAATGCAAATTAAGTTGTAAAACTATTCCTCGAAAAATTCATTCTCTATTGCAGAACATATTGCGTGATAAATAGGTAGGTGGTATTCCTGAATAAGAAATGTTTCATCCTCCGGAACACGTATAACAATATCGCATATATCTTTAAGCCTCCCCCCGTCTCTTCCTGTTAAAGCGACAGTTTTTATACCCAGAACTTTTGCCAGTTTGCAAGCATTGATAACATTTTTTGCATTTCCGGAAGTGGACAATGCTATTAAAACATCTCCCTCTTTCCCAAGCCCAAAAAGTTGCTGTGTAAAAGTAAACTCCGGATTCATATCATTGTTAAAAGCTGTTGTAAAAGATAAATGAGAAGTGAGCGCAACCGCAGGCAGCGGAGTTTGGAGGTTGTCGCATAATTGTTCACACTCTTGCGGATAAAATCCTTTTATTTTTTCAGAAAAAACACTTGAAACCTTCCTTTTCTTACGAGACCCCTTCATTAATTCGCCTACTATATGTTCAGCATCGGCTGCGCTTCCGCCGTTTCCGCAAGTTAATACTTTATTATTGTTTTCATAACATCCCTTTATTGTGTCTATTGCAGATTCGATATCTTTTCTGCAGGCAATTAAGTCAGGATATCGCTCGCATAATTTTTCAACTTCGACGCTCATAATAGCTCCTTTCAAGTGTTACTGGTGAATTTTATCATATCTGCTTAGGATTCTATATATCTACAGCTGATAAATTATTAGCATATCCTCTAAAATATTTTTTACAAGATTTTGCTCAAGGTGACAATTTTGACAGCTTGCCTGCGATTTAGTATAAATAAAACCAAAGCGAGTTTTGAGGTATATAAAGATTGGTAATAAATGCAAACGAAAAGAGGTGAAAATGTTTTGGAAATCTACTAAAAAAAGTTCTGAAATGGTTGGACTGCCGCCGGGAACTTTGGTGCACATAGGCGAAGAAAGGGATGCAAAGGTAAGGATAACGATTTTTGATTATGACGAAAAAACTTTTGAAGAAAAGGAAGTAAAAACTATCGAGGAAGCTTTCCCATACAGGGATAAGCCTACTGTAACCTGGATAAACATAGACGGCATACATAATCTTGACCTTATACGAAAAGTTGGGGAGCACTTTAATCTTCATTCTTTAATTTTGGAAGATATTGTTAACACATCTCAACGCCCTAAAATAGAGGATTTCCCGGAACATATTTTTATAGTTTTGAAAATGCTTTATCAGAATGAAAAAAATAACGGAATAAAAGAGGAACAAGTAAGCATTGTTTTTGGTTCTAATTTTGTTATTTCGTTTCAAGAAGCTGAAGGGGATATTTTTAACTCAATCAGAGGAAGAATCAGAACAAATAAAGGGAAAATAAGAAAAATGAAGTCCGACTATCTTGCCTATTCATTAATAGATGCCATAGTTGACGGATATTTTCTTATTCTTGAAAAATTGGGCGAAAAAACCGAGTCTTTAGAAGATGAGGTTATGCTGGAGCCGACAACAAAAACCGCACAGAAAATTCATAACTTAAAAAGAGAGATGATGTCACTGCGTAAATCTATTTGGCCGTTAAGAGAAATAATAAGCAATATGCAAAGAGGAGAATCAAAGCTTATCTATAAAACCACAATGGTATATTTGAGGGATGTTTACGACCATACCATTCAGGTAATTGATTCCGTAGAAACATTTAGGGATATGCTTTCTGGAATGCTTGATATTTATCTTTCGAGTATAAGCAATAGAATGAACGAAGTCATGAAAGTGCTCACAATCATTGCGACCATATTTATTCCGTTGACATTTATTGCGGGAGTTTATGGAATGAATTTTCGGTTTATGCCGGAGCTTGGGTGGAAATTGGGCTACCCTTTTGTTTTGTTAATAATGGCTGGTGTTGCCGGTTTAATGATGCTCTACTTCAGGCGTAAAAAATGGTTATAGTTGCAAAACCCAAAACTTTTTTATCTTAACGTATGTGATGTTTTTGTCCCCATAGCTCAACTGGATAGAGCAACGGACTTCGGATCCGTAGGTTGGAGGTTCGACTCCTCCTGGGGACGCTGATTTTTTCGTTGAAGATGAAAAAATTATCATTCAGATTGCGGGATTATAAAATAACTTATAACTTAAGCAATTCTTTTGCTTTATCTACGGCAGATGCGGCATCGGAGGCGAAACCATCAGCTCCTATCTCGTCGGCATATTCCTGGGTTAAGGGCGCTCCTCCCACCATAATTTTAACTTTATCTCTTAATCCCTCTTTTTTAAAAGTATCAACTATCTCTTTCATAGACGGCATTGTTGTAGTAAGAAGGGCGCTTAATCCTATAATTTGAATACCTTGTTTGACTGCTTCAATAAATTTCTGCGGGGGGACATCGATACCCAAATCATTTATTTCAAAACCCGCGCCCTGAAGCATCATTGTGACGAGATTTTTTCCGATATCGTGCAAGTCGCCTTTTACTGTGCCGATTGCAATTTTTGCTATTGGTTTTACTCCTGATTTCACAAGACTTGGTTTTAACACATCCATTCCGCTATGCATAGCTCTTGCCGCAATAAGCACTTCCGGAATATAAAAATCGTTATTTTTAAATTTTTGTCCTACGATATTCATCCCCGCAATCAATCCTTCATCCAATATTTTTTTTGGAGGGATATTTTCATCTAACGCTTGCTGGACTAAGTTTTTCACATCCTCGGCTTTGCCGCTAATTACATTTTCCGCTATTTTATTTAAATCGCTCATATAAACTTTCCTTAATCTTCTTTCTTCTGCTGTGGTTTTCTTTAGTCCCGCATTCAGCGGGATAATCTAAACGCACTTATATGCGATTAGATTGTATATAATACACTATTAGATTTTCTTTGGGAAGAATTCTGAATTTTTATTTGCCAACTCGGTGTGCTTTACCTAAAATGATAGTCATATGATTGAAATAGGGAAAGTTATAAAGATAGAAGAAAATAGGGCAGTTGTGCTTTTAAGCGCTTCTGAACATTGCGATAAATGTAGAATTTGTATGCTTGATGATGAAGGGCAAAGGACGCTAACTGCTGACAATGATATTGGAGCCAAAATTGGAAACGAAGTGGAAATATTTATTTCCGAGGGTATGATTTCCAAATTGAGTTTCCTTGTTTTTATTTTACCGATAATGACTTTTTTAATCGGATATTTAATCCTATGGGGCATAAGCCGCAGTGAAATTGTCTCTGCCATAGCAGGGGGCATCACTTTTGTTTTAACTTTCTATGCATTGTTTGTATACGAGAAAAAATTAAATCAGATAAACAAAGATACATTACCTTCCATTTCGAGAATCTTAAAGAATAAAAATGAAAGTAACACTTAATGCTTGTCATTGCGAGAAGCTCCGCTGAAAGCGGGACGACGAAGCAATCTCATTTTTAGATTGCCACGCCTTCACTATGTTTGGGCTCGCAATGACAGTCAGTTAATAAAATGAAAATAATTGTTGCTAAGAATGCAGGCTTCTGTTTCGGTGTAAAAAGAGCCGTAAAAATAGCTTTAGATGCGGCTAAAAATGGACAGGTTTACACACTGGGCGCTTTAATACATAATCCTCCTATGGTCCGAAAAATGGAAAACAAAGGCATTGTAGTCATAGAGAATTTTGAAAAAATAGATAATGAAATAGTAATTATTCCTTCACATGGCATTTCTCCTGAAGTGCTTAAGAAAATAAAACCGAGAGTAAAAAAAATTATTGATGCGACTTGTCCTTTCGTAAAAAAAGCCCGGGATGAAGCTATCAAACTTAGCAAGATGTGTGAACAATTAATAATAGTCGGGGACAAGAAACATCCTGAAATTAGAGGTATATTACCGTTCTTGCAGGGTAATGTGATTGTGGTAAAAGATAAATCAGAATTACAAAACAAATCTATTGGTTCCTGCGGAGTAGTAGCTCAAACCACAATGAGTGAGAATATTTTTCAACAGGTTGTTTTAAAAGCATCAAAATGCTCCAAAGAGATCAAGGTAATAAATACTATCTGTGACGCCACCAGAAAAAGACAAACATCTACGCTAAAACTTTTAAAGGATGTGGATATAATGATAATAATAGGCGGACATAATAGCGCCAATACACGACAGTTGCTGGAACTATGTATAAAAAATAAGAAACGCGCTTGTCAGGTTGAAGACGAATCTGAACTTAAGAAAGAATGGTTTAAAAATTTTCAAAAAGTCGGAATAACCGCAGGAGCATCTACTCCGCCTTGGATGATTAAGAAAATCAGGAAGAAAATTCAGTCTTTCTGATAAAAGTTAAATTTGTAAATTTTATTTTAAATACGGCTCATTTTTACAGCTAATTTTATCGCTTCCTGCATACTTTTAGGATTTGCGATGCCTTTTCCTGCAATATCATAAGCCGTACCGTGGTCGGGCGAGGTTCGGATAAAAGGCAATCCCAAGGTAACGTTTACCCCTTCGTCAAAATAAAGCGCTTTTAAAGGTATAAGTCCTTGGTCGTGGAACATTGCAACAACAAAATCATAGTTTCCCCCGCCTGACAAACTTTGGCGGGCAGGTTTTAAAGCTTTATAAAAAATAGTATCCGAAGCATATGGTCCCATCGCGTTTATTCCCGTTTTTTTGGATTTCTTGATTGCGGGTATAATTATTTTAATCTCTTCATCTCCTATAGTTCCACCTTCGCCGCTATGAGGATTAAGTCCACAGATGCCTATTATTGGTTTAGTGATATTGAAATATTTACCTGCATTGTGGGCAAGTTTTATAGCTGTGAAAACTTTTTCTTCAGTTAATTTTTTTGAAACATTTTTAATGGGGATATGTCTTGTCACTAATACGACTCTTAATTTTCCGCCTACGAGCATCATTGCGAAATTTTTCGTTTTTGTAAGTTTAGCCAACATTTCCGTATGTCCGGTATAAGGTATATGTGCTTTATGAAAACTTTCTTTGTTTATGGGGGCTGTAACAATCGCGTCAATAAATCCGTAAGAAGCTAATTCTATGGCTTTGGCTATATATTCGTAAGAAGCTTTCCCGCAACCAGTGTCACATATTCCAAACTTTATTTTTTTATTTTCCAAATTTTTCAGGTCAATTATGGGGACTGCGTCAATGGGTAAGGATTTTCTGTCTTTAATTTTATTTATACTGGTTATTTTTAAGGGACTAGAAAGTTTTTTTATGAGGAGTTTCAAATAGGAAAAATCACCGATAATAACGGGACAATACTTTGAGCGCAGGGCTTTTTGTTTGAGAGATTTTATGATAATTTCTCCGCCTATTCCGGCAGGGTCGCCCATCGTTATTCCAATAATTGGCAGCATATATTTTTTTATATGTTAATACTATTGATATTACTAAGGAGGACAGAAAGTACTTTACATTGTGTGTCATTCCCGCCCCTCTTTTGTCATTCCCGAATAGCCTGCCCCCGAATGCAGTAATCGGGGATTTTTATCCCCAATAGAAACACTTGGGGACGAATCTATTCATGACGAAAGACTGGATTCCTGCTTACTACATGCAGGAATGACAGCTCACGTATGAAATGTTAAGTATAAAGTGCTCTCATTAGTAAGCGTACTATTCTACACTTTATAATTTGATTTTTGAAATTGTATTTAAAGGAATGAAGAATTTAATCACCCCGTATCGTAAACTATCGAAAAAATCTCCAACAGACATTTTTACAGAAATTTCCTCGTGGAAATTTTCCGATACTCTGCGGGGTAATTCTAACGCATTTCTATATCAACGAAACCCCGTATCGTAAAACATCAAAAAAATCTCTCGCCCCATTGTTAATAATACCCTGGGTCTTCGATATTTTTTCGATACTCTGCGGGGTAATTCTAACGCATTTCTATGCGTTAGAATTAAAAAGCCCCAAGATACCGTGTGGGACAGGAATCTTAAAGCTGCTTTACAAAGTGGGTATTCCCTTGAATAGTTTGTGTTTTCCCGACATTACATCGGGACGTACACGCTTTACCCAAAGTAGAATTCCCTTTTTAACTATTTGGCTCAAGATTCCATTTATTCCATCACGTATATCCCAGAGCCTTGACTTATTATAACACGCAAAATTGGATTGTAAACCCCTGTTAGACCTGTCTCGACGGCAAGGCGGGGATAACTCCGGCGTATCGTTGTCGGAGTGTAACTTATTCGTAAAAATTTTCTTCCGTAATTACCTTTTATACTTCTATTTAAGTAAAGGGTTCTATTCGACGTAAAATCTCTAAACGGGGTAAACGGAACGTATTTCTATTTCAACGAAACCCCGTATCGTAAAACATCAAAAAAATCTCTCGCCCCATTGTTAATAATACCCTGGGTCTTCGATATTTTTTCGATACTCTGCGGGGTAATTCTAACGCATTTCTATGCGTTAGAATTAAACTGCGGAAATTTTATTGATTAGTTTATCTATTCTTTCTTCACAAGACTTGTCTTTTTTGGAATGCTGTTTCTTTTGCTTTTCCAATTCGTCCGCAAGGTCAAGGCATACTAAAATCACCGCTTTCAGGGAAGACATAATGCCCGAATCGCTCATACAGCATTTTATTCTGTTTTCAATATCTTCGGTTAACTTATGAATATAATCCGAACCGGCTTGTGTTCTTAATCTAATTTCATTACCGAGAACACTAACAACAACAATTTCCCCTTTATCGTTTGGAGTATTGGGGGCTTTTACGAGCTTTTCTTCGGCCATATTTTTTTCTCTCTACCATTCGAGGATCTCTTTTTAATAAGCCTTTTTTCTTAAGCGTAGCTCTAAATTTTTCGTCTGTTTCAACTAGGGCGCGGGCAATACCAAGCGCAGCTGCACCGGCTTGTCCTGAAATACCTCCACCGAGCACCTTAATTTTTACATCATATAGCTTTAGATTTTCAGTAACTTCAAGTGGGGCAAGAACTCTTGCCTGAAGGTTCGATAGTGGGAAATATTCGTCCAATCTTTTGCCGTTTATGACGATATTGCCTGTTCCCAAGGAAAGAAAAACTTTTGCAACTGCTTCTTTTCTTCTTCCTGTAGTATTAACTTTATTTTCCATAAAACAAAATTCTCCTCCCCGCCTTGAATCGCCGTTTTCGGCGAGGCAGGTATTTTGTAAGCCCCAAACCAGTCCCGATATAATGTTTAGACGATTCAGGGTTTACCAAGAACCGAACTAGTTCTTTTCTTGGTAAGATTTATAGGTTCTATTTTTACACTTTTATGCGGATGTTCAGAACCTTTGTAAATTTTCAATTTCTTCATTCTTTTATCTCTTAATTTGTTTACGGGCAACATTCTTTTAACTGCTTTCTTTATCACTTCTGCGGGCTTTGTATTAAGCAATGTTTCAAATTTTTCGATTTTTAAACCGCTCGGATAGGTTGAATGTCTTTCGTATTGTTTGGTTTGCAATTTTTTGCCCGTAACTTTTATTTTTTCCGCATTTATAACCACTACAAAATCACTCATATCAACGTTGGGAGTATATGAGGGCTTATTCTTGCCTTGCAAAACAAGGGCTATTCTTGATGCTAATCTTCCCAGGATTTCATCTTTGGCGTCTACTAAATACCATTTTCTTTCAACTGCTTCTTTTTTGAGTATAAATGTTTTCATTTTTTATTAACTCCTTCGCCCTTATCTTTTTTGCCGGAAGAGGCGGGTTTCTTAGAATAAATAATTTCGTCTATGATACCATATTTTTTAGCTTCTTCGGGATTCATAAAATAATCTCTTTCAGTATCTTTTTGAACTTTCTCTAATGATTGACCTGTATGTTGAGAAATAAGTTCGTTCATTTTTTCCTTTAGAGTTAATATTTCCTTTGCGTGGATTCCAATATCTGTGGCTTGTCCCTGAACAGCGCCGGAAGGCTGATGAATAAGTATTCTACTATGCGGCAAGGACAGTCGCTTGTCCTTAGTCCCCGCAAGAAGCAATAATGCGGCGGCAGAAGAGGCTTGCCCTAGGCATATCGTAGACACATCGCATTTTATAAACTGCATAGTATCATATATCGCCAATCCTGCGGTTGCATACCCGCCGGGTGAATTTATATACAGAAATATGTCTTTTTTGGGGTCTTCGGATTCCAAATATAACAGTTGCGCAATTACCACATTGGCAATATGGTCGTCTATGGGAACGCCCAACATAATTATCCTGTCTTTCAACAGTCGCGAATAGATATCATACGCTCTTTCCATCCTGCCTGTTTGTTCTATAACTATAGGAATTAAAGCCATTTTAGTTTTTTAAGGAATTATGATACTTCCTTTTTTGTCCGAAGAAAGTTTATTCTCTTCTTCAGGGGTAATAATCGCTTTTTTTGCTTTATCTTTTATTTTTGCGTTGTCAATAAGAAATTTTAAAACTTTTTCTTTTTTCAAGTCTTCCCGGATATCTTCCTGCGAAATTTCTTTTCTTGTAATCTGGCTTTTTCTTCTACTTATTTCCTCGTCAGTTGCTTTTATCCCTTCTTTTTTAGCAATTTCGTCCACTATCAGTTCTTTCTTAATATTTTCTTCCGCCAGTTTTTTGCTTTCCTCTTCGCTCATATCCTTATTCATAGATTTATAATAATCCGTAAACCTTTTAATTAAAGAAGCAGGTGCTTCAATATCGGAATTTTTAAGGATTTTATCAATGACAGTTCTTCTTAGATTTTCTTCTTCGTAAAAACGAGCCATTTTCTCCAATTCTGCCTTTATCTTTTCTCTTGCCTTAGCCAAACTTTCGAAATCGCCCAATTTTTTCGCGAAATCATCATCAAGGGCTAAAAGTCGTCTTTCCTGAACATCCTTGACAACAAATTTATACAATACCTCTTTAGATTTTTCCGATTTGGCTTTTTCGCGGATTTCTCTAACATCACCTTTCTTGACTCCGGTCAATTCTTTTTCCCATCCTTTGGGAACAGGAGTTTTGCCTAATACTAATTTTTGGTTTTTTAATTCTTTTGCGACTTTCCCGTCTATTTCTATATGATAATCAGCCGTTAAAAGGTCCCCCTTTATAGACGGGCGGTTATTAACAGGGATAAGCTCTGCAAGTTCTTCGCGTTTTCTCTCAAGTACAGCGTTTATCTCTTTGTCGCCAACTTCTGATTTCTCTCTTTCAATCTCTATTCCCTTATATTCTCCTATATTAAATTTGGCAAATGTCTCAACAATAGCTTCAAACTTCAAAGGTTTGCCTTCTTCCACTTCTACTTCCTTGATTTCCGGTGAAGGAGCCACCCTCAAATCTTTCTCATCAATTGCTTTCTGATAATATTCGTCCACAAGTTCTTCCGAAACCTGTTTTTTAATATCCTTGCCGTAATAAAGCTTTAATATTTTCAAGGAAGCTTTCCCTTTTCTAAACCCAGGGATAGCGGCGCTGGTTAAAACCGTCGCATATGTTTTTGCCAGTTTCTTATCTACTTCTTCCTTAGGAATTTCGATAGATAACGATTTTTTATTCTCTTTTAAATCTTTAACTTCTATTTGCATATATTCTTCCTTATTGGACAGAAATAAATTGAAATACATAGAAATATTTCGAAATATATTGTTTTTATACTACGTATTTCCACTGTATTTCTACCGTATTTCTATTGCATATCCATTCTGTGTTTTTCTGTCATCTGTTGTCTGTTTACTGTCTTCTATACCATATAAACCCCGTATCGTAAGCCATCCCGAAAACCTTCGGGATACTCTGCGGGGTAATTTTCACACAGATATCCCACTGCAAACCCCGTATCGTAAACCATCGAAAAAATCTCCAACAGACATTTTTACAGAAATTTCCTCGTGGAAATTTTCCGATACTCTCGGGGTGATTATCACGCAGATATCCCACTGCAAACCCCGTATCGTAAACCATCGAAAAAATCTCCAACAGACATTTTCCCGATACTCTCGGGGTAATAACAACACTGATATATCAGTGTTGTTATTAGAGCGGGCGACGAGATTCGGACTCGTGACCCTCACGTTGGCAACGTGACGCTCTACCACTGAGCTACACCCGCAAAAACCAACCAATAATCTATAGTGTATGGTCTATTGTATGCGATTTGGAAACGACAACTATAAACCATAAATCCTAAACTGTCAAATCCCTAATTGTGGTGCGGACGGAGAGACTTGAACTCTCAACCCACGAAGGGATATGGTCCTAAGCCATACGCGTATACCAATTCCGCCACGTCCGCATATTTTAAGGATTTATTATATAACAGAAGGAGAGAAAAGGAAAAAGATGGGATTATAGACAATTTAAAATTAGCAACTATCAATTATCAATTAGCAAGTAATAAAACAAAGAAAAAAGACATTAAACCTTAGACTAAAGACCATAGACTATAGACTTTAGACTGAAAACAGAAAACAGATAATAGACAAAAGACTAAAGACAAGTTAAAATTAGCAATTAGCAGTTAGCAAGTATTATAAGTTGATTTGTAATTCTCTAAATGAATTTGAATTCTAATATGTAATTTATAATGCTTGTTTTTTATCTTTGAGTTTATATAATATATGAGATAAACAAAGGGGAAAAAGTGGCTAGTGAAGAACAAATCTCAAGGGAGCTGGACAAAAAGGGTATTTTGATAGTTGATTATGAGTTCTTCCCTCTACATTCCACAACAGTAAAACAATATAAGGATAGTGGAATAATTGAGAAAAGAAGCTATGGTAAATATGAAAAGAGGAAGGCTGACGGACTTCTTGTTGATAGGAGAGACAAAAAAAAGCCAAAAGTTTTACTTGTGATAGAGTGGAAGAAACCTAGTGGCTTTCAAACAGACAAACAAAAGAAAGAATCAATAGAACAATGTAATGATGTGTGCCAGCTACTTGATGCAAGTATTGGGGTTATTACAGATGGAATTGTAACCTACTGGATTAATCCAAGACAAGATGATGCAAAGAATGATTACAGAGACAGAACTACAGACGAAAAAAGGAGTTATTCTTTTATTTTAAGTGAAGATAAGCAAAAAGTTCAGACGAATTTTTTCATTAAGGAGCAAAAACAGCTAAACTATGAAAAATTAGAAGAAACAACTAAAGAGACTTATGATTTAATTCAAAAGATATTAGATCAAATATCTGAACAAAACTCTACTTTCAGGAAAACAAAAGAAGTTGACCCATTAAATCTAGCTAAAAGTGTTTGGCAGGATATTTACGTCAATACAGGAAAAGATCCTACAAAATGTCTGTATAATGTTGTCGAATTGTTTATTTTTAAGTTTTTAAGCGATCTCAACGTCCTAAAAACTCCATATGACTTTCAAAGTTTGATGGATATGTATAAAAATAAAAAAACAAGCAAAGAGGTTTTGGAGTTTTACGCAAGAAATTCAAGGGTAGAGATAATAAAACTGTTTCCCATTGCAGACGATGGGACTACAATAATAAACGGAACAATCTTTGTTGACGGTAAAGGAAAGCCAGTTTACAGTCAAGCCAACCTATTCAAGAGTTCGTTACAGAAATACGCAGAATTCCAGTCCCTAAGAAATATAAAGAAAGAATTTAAGACAAAGTTATTTGAGACTTTTTTAAAGCAAAGCCAAGACAAGAGCCGTTTGGGGCAATTTTTTACTCCTAGAAAAGTTGTGCGGGCTATTATAGAAATGGCCGATGTAAATTCAGCAGAGTTTATATGTGATCCTTTTTGTGGTGTAGGTGGTTTTATTTTAGAGCCTTTACAAACTTATCCCAAACTCAAGAGCCAGTTTCGATCGAATTTCTCATCAAAGAGGGTTAAATTTCTTGGTTATGATAAAGGTAGTGACGACGATGAACATAGAACTATAATATTGGCCAAAGCTAATATGTTAATATATTTATCAGATATTGTACAAAAAGCACCTAATTTAACCAAGAATTATGCTGAATATTTTAATGGAACATTCAAGCTACTTTCCGAAAGTAATCTGGGGACTTTAAAAGTAAAATTCAAACAGGAAAGAGATAAACCTGACCTTATCCTTTCTAATCCACCCTATGTAAAAAAAGGTTCAAGAAGTTTAAGAAACGAAATAAAAGAAGAAGGTTTAGAATCAGAATATAAGTGTTCAGGTGTTGGTGTTGAGGGGCTTGCTTTAAAATGGATACTAAATAATTTAAGAAAAGACGGGCGGGCTTTTGTAGTTATACCTAATGGAATTATGGATAATTTTGCTAATAAGAAACTAAGGGAAGAAATTAAGAAAGAGTGTTTTATCAATGCTATAATTTCTTTACCAATGAAAACCTTTTTTAATACAAATAAAAAAACCTATATTTTATGTGTTGAGAAAAAACAGAATAATGTTGATATTCAGGACTTCCCTATCTTTTGTTATCTAGTTTCGAGCATAGGGGAAAACTTGGACGCAGATAGGTTTGAAATCGAAGATAACGATTTAGAACAAGCCAAGAATCTTTATAATCAATTTAAAGGAAGCAAAACTTTTTTTAAAGTTGATGATCCAAGATGCAAGCTAATAGATTTTAATGTTTTTGATAAAAGTAAATACTGGATTATTGAGAATTTCTGGAAAGATAAAGAGCTTATTAATCTGAAAATAAAAGAAGAAAAGAAAACACTAGGCATTTGTTCTTATAATGAGTTTTTATCTGATTTAGAAAAAGAAATTAATTCTTCAAGAAAAAAGATTAAGAAAATCGAAGATGAAATCAGCAAGGTAAAATTCAAAGATAAAAAGATCACTGAATTATTTGATATAGAATTAGGCAAGGCAAAATACACCAAAGAGTATATCAACAACCATCAAGGTGAATATCCGGTTTATTCTGCACAAACACTAAATAATGGAGAGATAGGAAAAATAGATCATTATGATTGGGATGCTGAAGGTTTAACTTGGTCTATAGATGGCTCTTATCCTGGTATGGTTTTTTATAGAAAGGGTAAGTTTAATATGACTTGTCATTCTGGATTGCTTTTAATTAAAGAAGAACACAAAAAAGAGTTGGACTATAAATATTTGTTGTACCTTTTGAATAACCATCTTCCAGATTTTATACAGGGGCAAGGAAACAAAAGATTAAAGAAAACTCACATAGAAGAAGATGTAAAAAATATAAAGATACCCATAACATCTACTGGAAAATTTGATTTAGCCAAGCAAAAAGAAATAGCAAATAAATATGAAGTCATTGAAACGGTTAAGAAAAAATTAAAAGAAGCTTATAAGAGATTGTCTGAGTATGGGGTTATTATAAAATAAATAATAAGACGAAACACAATGAGAAAAATCACAAAAAGGGATTGTAAATTGATAAGAGGTTGGGAGTTTTTAGTCTAAAGTCTAATGTCTGTGGTTTTTTAGTCTAAAGTCAAAGGTCTAATGTCTATAGTCTTAGGTCTTAGCGGAGCGTATATACTCATCCATTGCCTTTGCCGTTTTTCTTCCTGCGCCCATTGCTTCTATGACCGTTGCGGCGCCTGTTACTATATCGCCGCCTGCGAATACTCCTTCGATGGATGTTGCTCCGACTTCATTTGCTTCTATTGTTCCCTTTTTGCCTGTTTTTAAGTTCGGAGTGGATGAGGGGATAAGGGGGTTTGGATTTTGTCCTATTGCGATAACAATAGTATCTAAAGGAATAGAAAAATTGGAATCTTTAATCGGAAGGGGTCTTCTTCTTCCGGAATCATCCGGCTTGCCAAGTTTCATTTGCAAACACTCAAGTTCTTTCACCCATCCCTTGTCGTCTGTTTTTATTTTGACGGGTTGAGTGAGGATTTTAAAAATTACTCCTTCTTCTTTGGCGTTCTCCCTTTCTTCTTCTCTTGCAGGCATTTCTTTTTCAGTTCGGCGATAAACTAAATAGACATTATCCGCTCCTAATCTAAGAGCCACTCTTGCCGCATCCATTGCGACATTGCCTCCGCCTATCACGCCTACTTTTTTGCCGACTTTTATAGGGGTGTGATATTGTTTATCATATGCTTTCATCAGGTTCGCTCTGGTAAGAAATTCGTTTGCCGAATAAACTCCGTTTGCATTCTCTCCTTCTATATTCAAAAATTGCGGATAGCCTGCGCCGCTTGCGATGAATATTGCTTTATATCCTTCCTGAAAAAGTTCGTCTATGGAAAATGTTTTTCCTATTAAAACATCGCACTCTATTTTTACCCCCAAATCTTTTACATATTGTATTTCACTGTCTAAAACATCGCGGGGCATTCTAAATTCTGGTATGCCGTATCTTAATACACCGCCTGCCTTGTGCAGACTTTCAAATATTGTTACTTCATAACCCATTTTTGCAAGTTCCCCCGCGCAAGTAAGTCCCGCAGGTCCCGAACCAACGACCGTTGTCTTAATACCATTGCGGATTGAGGATTGCGGATTGAGGAATTTATTGCGTCCTTCGTCCCTCGTCCCTCGTCCCTCGTTCTTTCCCTCGTCCGATGCAAATCTTTCAAGTGAGCCGATATCTATTGGTTTTCCTTTTTTGCCCAAGACACAAAACATTTCGCATTGAGTTTCCTGCGGACATACTCTCCCGCATATTCCAGGCAGACTGTTAGTTTCTTTTAATGTTTTAATCGCATCACTGAATTTTTCTTCGGCAATTTCTTTTATGAATTTAGGAATATTTATCTGAACGGGACATCCTTTAATACAAAGAGGTTTTTTGCATTGCAGACATCTTTTTGCTTCGGCTATTGCTTCTTCTTTGCTAAAACCGAGAGCAACTTCCCCAAAATCTTTTATTCTTTCTTTTACGGGTCTTCTTTTCATTTTTCTAAAAGTTTACAGGCATGTCTTTCTTCTACTTGAAATCTATTGTTTCTTTGGATGAGTTCGTCAAAATCAACTTTATGCGCATCAAATTCGGGCCCGTCAACACAGGCGAATTTTGTTTCATTGCCCACGCTTACACGACAACCGCCACACATTCCCGTGCCGTCTATCATTATGGGATTTAAACTGACTATTGTGGGGATTGAATGTTTTTTTGTTATCTCGCTTATTATCTTCATCATTATAAGTGGGCCGATTGCAAATACTCTGCCTATCCCGTGCCCTGTACCGTCCGCCATTGAAGCAGTGGCGGACTGGTTCGGGGTTTGTGACGAAATAATATCGTTTAATGGTTCGGTTACAAACCCCTTCCTGCCGTAACTTCCGTCATCGGTTGTAATATAGGATTGTGAACTTATTTTTTTCATCTCATTCTCAAGAATTACAAGTGCTTTTGTTTTTGCGCCGATAATTGTGATAACTTCGTTTCCTTTTTCTTTCAATGCTTTTGCAATCGGATACATTACTGCGGTTCCCACTCCGCCTCCTATGCATACTACTTTACCGAATTTTTCTATATGGGAGGCATGACCGAGCGGACCCATCAGATTGGGGATGATTTCTCCCACTTTCATTTTGCCAAGTTCTTGTGTTGTTCTGCCTATTTCCTGGACTATGATTCTTATCGTTCCCTTCGCTCTATCACAGTCATTTATTGTAAGAGGAATTCTTTCTCCGTATTCGGATACCATCAATATTATGAAATTACCGGGCAGGCATTTCTTTGCTATGTTGGGCGCATATATATCAAAAAGTTTAATGCTCTGTGCCAATTCTTTTTTATTTACTATTTCGTTTAGCTTCATAATTTTTAGTTAATAGAAGTTAACATTGTCCTGACATTACATCGGGATAGAAATTACATTTTATAAAATAACCACATAGCTCCCGCAATTCCAAATACTGAAAGCAGATTGAGTTTCATGCCTACTCCGAACGTAAAATTTAGGACTGCCAAATCCAAAGTGGCGGGGCTTAAGGAAAGAGATAGTCCTGTTACCAATATCTTGTTTAATACTCCTCCTGTAATTATTAAACCCAGTATTTCTCCGAGAACGCCTCCTAAGATAGCTCCGAGAAGAATTGCCACAATAAAAAATAGAACGCCTTTGTTCACACTTTGTCCGTTCATATCTTTATCCCTCCTTTATTACATAATAATTAATTTAAAATGCAAAAATTAAATATCACCCCGAGAAATTCGTAGAATTTCCGGGACTAAAGTCCTTGAGATTGCCTTGCAAT
>JAGLSL010000007.1 GCA_023135785.1 bacterium | reverse complement strand
GTCCTCGGAATCTTTTTAAGATTCCGAGGGAACTTACATATCAAAAAGCAAAAATTATAGAGAAATCCCCATACTCTAATTTTCTTTTGCTTGTTTCTTTTTGTTTATTTTTTAACTTTAATGTGTATTTTTACACTTTGCATTTTAATTTTTGAATTATTATCCCTTTTTTCTCCATGTAATTCCATCGGGCGTATCTTGCAGGATAATGCCTTTTGCAAGAAGTTTATCTCTTGCCTCATCTGCCTTCTTCCAGTCTTTTTTCTTTCTAAACTCTTCTCTTGCTTCTATTAAATCGGATATTTCTTGAGATATCTTACTTGAGGTTTTTATCTTTTTAAAATCCAATCCTAGAATTTTATCGAATTCAAGTAGAATTTCGTATTTTTTTTGATTGTTTATATGTTCTTCTTCTCGTATGAGTTTCCATACAACTTCTAATGCTCGCGGCATATTTAAATCATCATTTATTGCCTCAAGGAATTTACTCCTGTAATCTTCTATTTTCTCTTGTGCTGTTTCCAAGCTATCGGTTTCTTTAAGAATTCTTATATTTTCTCTCAAGGTTGATAAAGCATTTCGCGCGCTGTCTAATCCTTCGTAGTCAAAATTTAATTTCTTCCTGTAATGCGTATTTAGGCACATATATCTAAAAGCCAAAGGGTCGTAATTTTTGTCGGTTAAACTTTTAAGTGTTACAAAATCCCCCACAGATTTAGCCATTTTCCCCTGTTTCATAATTAAGAACTCGCCGTGAAGCCAGTAATTTACCCATTTCTTTCCGGTTGCCGCTTCTGCTTGTGCGATTTCGTTTGTATGATGAATAGAAACGTGGTCAATGCCTCCGCAGTGTATGTCAAAGGTGTCACCAAGATATTTTATAGACATCGCGGAACATTCTATGTGCCAACCGGGCCAGCCCTCTCCCCAGGGAGAGTTCCATTTTAATATGTGACCTTTAAATTTTGAGCCTTTTGTCGAAAACCACAGAACAAAGTCCCTTGGATGTTTTTTATCTTCGTCTATTTCTATTCTTGCTCCTGACTGCAGATTATCTAAATCAAGTTTTGCAAAATCACCGTACTTTTTAAATTTGCTTGTATCAAAATAAACATTCCCGTTTTTGCCAACATAGGAATAACCGTTTTTTTCTATTCTTTGGATTAATTTGACCATATCCGCAATATGTTTCGTAGCCTTGCACCAGATATCCGGCTGTAAAATATTTAGTTTGGAAATATCTTCTTTAAACGCGTTTGCATAAAAGTCGGCAATTTCTTCCGGAGTTTTTTTCTCGCGCGCTACCGCAACATCCATTTTATCTTCGCCTTCGTCTTCATCGGAAGTAAGATGTCCCACATCGGTAATATTCATTATGTGTTTTACTTTATAACTATTAGATAGGAGTGTTCTCTTAAAGATATCTTCGAAAATATAAGTTCTTAAATTGCCGATATGGGCATAGTTGTAAACTGTAGGACCGCAGGTATAAAGACCTACAAGATTCTTGTTTATAGGTTCGAAAACTTCTTTTTTTCTCGTGAGGGTATTGTAAATTTTCATAGGGGTGTAACCTCAAGGCACTTTTCTTTCCACTCGCAGTCTCCGCATATATCTTCTATGTATGGGCCTCTTAACTTTGTTTTTAAAAGGAGGAGAATATCTTTAGCTTTAACTTTTGCGCCGTTTCTTAGCCCCGATTTTTTTAGAACTTGCATGTCCATATTTTTAATCTTCTCAAGCGAATCCGCATTTTTTTTACAGATATTTTCTATATTATAAGGACAATATAAACAAATAGCATCACATTCGGCAATTATTTCTATTTCCCGATTAGGATTTTTAAAATCCTTAATGATTTTGGACATATTAATCACAAAATCTTTACTATAGCCGTGACCTTGAAATGCCTGTATACATAAAAGATGATGCGCCCTGATTTTTATGGTGTCGGAAACATCCATTATTTTTTTGTTGTTTTTGCATCCATTTCCCCGTTAAAAGCTTCTTTGGGAGTAATACCTTTAGCTAACGTTGCTGCAGCAATGACCTTTATTGCCCCCCCTGCTATAAATGGAATTGCTCCCATTAAAAGTAACTGCCAAAGCGTAGGAAAAGCACCTTTTGTTAATTTAAACCAGATGCCTAATTGTAGTAATCCGGGGATGTAAATAAGCACAAAATTAGCAAATGACATAATAAGTAGCAGAGACCAGAAACTCCTTGCTTTAATATATTTGTCAGTAAAATGTCCTACAAACAAAGCCGCAAAAATAAATCCTATTAGATAGCCTCCGCTTGGTCCGATAAGAGCGCCATAACCTCCGCTTGCGCCTGCAAACCACGGTATTCCGGCAACGCCCAGCACCACATATATTGCCTGACTTATTCCGCCCCAATTTTTACCGAGTAATACGCCTGCCATTAAGACTGCGAATGTTTGTCCGGTAATTGGCACTGGTGTCCAGGGCAAATAAACTCTTGTTTGAGCCAAAATACCCGTTAATCCTGCCATGCAAAGCGCTAAAACGATTTTTTGAGCAATTGCCAGTTCGGCTCGCCATTTAAATGCCGAATATCTTGCTTTTAAATATGAACCCATTACGCCTGTGTTTTCCATGTTTTTTATCCTCCTAATTTTTTTGATGAGTTTTGTGTTTTTAAATACATTGGAAATTGGGTATTAGAAATTTTTCATAATTCACCTTATTTTTCTTATTCTGTGAATAGGCCAATAAATATATGTGGCTTTCCCTATTAAATTTTCTTTCGGAACAAAACCCCAATAACGGCTGTCTTTTGAATTCCTTGTATTATCACCGAGAGCGAAATAACTATCAAGAGGAATTTTTATTTCTTCCGTCCCGAAATTTTTTGCGGACACATAATGTCTTTGTGTTATGCTTAACGGTTCTTCCAATGCTTTGCCGTTAATATAAATTTTACCGTTAGCTATTTTGATGGTTTCTCCGGGCAGTCCGATTAACCTTTTTATAAAAGGCTTTCGGGGCAATTTTGTAAAGCTACTTTTATCTGCTCCGCATTTGGGACAATTCCAATTATCCGATAATTTTTCAAAAGGAATATTCCCGTATTTAACTTTATCGTAATCTTCACGGTATTCGTAAATAGAGCGGTATTGATATCTATTGAATAGTCCCAAGAATTTATATTTGTAACTACATTGCACGCACCCGTATTCTATGACAGGATATAAAAAAACTATTACATCTCCGCGTTGTGGTTCTCTGATTTTGTAAATTAGTTTATTAACTAAAGGATGGTCGCCTATCTTTAATGTCGGTAGCATTGAGCCGGAAGGGATACGATATGGCTGCATGAAAAAAGTCCGTATAAACATGGCAACGATAAACGCTATTAATATGGACTGAACCCATTCCTTTATAACGTGTTTTAGTTCTGTTTTCTTTTCCATTTTTCTTGTCATTTTTTGCGTGGTAATTTATATTTTGTAAGCTGAAATTAAATATCAAAAATCAAACATCAAA
>JAGLSL010000006.1 GCA_023135785.1 bacterium | reverse complement strand
TATTTTTGCAAGTGCTTTAGCTTTAATAATAGTCGTATTTTTCGCACTGAATATCTTAAAGAAATCCAGTGGGGATGAGAAGATGAAAGAGATATCTCTTATGATACAAGAGGGCGCAAGGATCTTCTTAAAGAGAGAATATCAGACTGTTGCTTTGGTAGTAATTGCTATCGCAATTATTTTTTCTATTATGCCCTATATAAGCCAAAGTATAGGCGAAGAAATAAATATAAAAACCGCTATAACTTTTATAATAGGAGCTATATGTTCGGCATTGGCGGGCTACATTGGGATGAGTATTGCCACTCGGACTAATGCAAAAACAACACACGCAGCAAAGAAAGGATTAACACCTGCTCTTCAGATTTCTTTCTCCGGCGGCGCAGTTATGGGTTTAACTGTAGTTGGACTTGGATTGTTAGGTCTTTTCGCGGTCTATAAAATTGTTGGCGATAATATATCGGCAATAAACGGATATGCTATGGGAGCTTCTCTGCTTGCTTTATTTGCCCGTTCAGGAGGTGGAATATATACAAAAGGCGCAGATATGGGAGCTGACCTGGTAGGTAAAGTAGAAGCCGGTATACCCGAAGATGACCCCAGAAATCCTGCGGTTATTGCAGATAATGTCGGAGACAATGTTGGCGATATAGCGGGAATGGGAGCTGATTTATTGGAATCATACGTAGAATCAATAATAGCTACTATTGCCATTGGTTATGCTTTATTTATAAGTGGTCAGGTGGGTAAAGATATAATATTTTTGCCTTTTGCTATTGCTTCTTGGGGTATTATCGCATCTATTGTGGGAATATTATGGGTAAGATTTGCTCCGGTCAATAACGCTCAAAAATCTTTAAATGCGGGAGTGTATATTGCCAATATCGTTATGGCATTAGGTTCGTTTTTTATAATTAAGCACGTAGGTCTAACATACGGAACTTATGGTGTTATGGGACCTTTTTGGGCGATGCTTGCAGGTTTGGTTACAGGTATTATCATTGCAGGAGTAAGCGAATACTACAGTTCTCCTCATTTTAATCCTGTAAAACGTTTAGCTGAATCCGCGCAAAGTGGCCCTGCCATAGTGGTGGTAGGAGGATTATCAATAGGAATGATTTCATCCTTGGTTCCGGTTGTTTGTATAGCAGCCGCTACAATATTGGGGTTTAAAATGGCAGGAATGTACGGCATAGCAATAGGTGCTTTAGGAATGCTTTCTACTCTCGGGATTACACTGGCGGTTGATTCCTATGGTCCTGTTGCGGACAACGCAGGCGGAATTGCCGAAATGACTCAGCAGGACGCAAGCGTAAGAGAAGTTACAGATCAGCTTGACAGTGTGGGAAATACAACAGCGGCAATAGGTAAAGGATTTGCCATAGGTTCGGCTGCTTTCTCGGCGCTTGGACTTATTACGGCATATATAGCAACATTGAGTCGTTTTGCTGAAGGTAGGATAGTATTAGATATATCTGACCCCAAAATACTTTCAGGTTTATTAATCGGAGGTATGATTCCTTTTGTTTTCGCTGCACTACTTGCAGGCGGAGTAGGCAAGATTGCAAACAAAATAATAGATGAAGTCAGAAGACAGTTCAAAGAAATCAAAGGTTTAATGGAAGGAAAAGCAAAGCCGGATTCTTCTCTATGTATAGATATTGCAACTAAAGGCGCGCTTGCAAGTATGATGGGGCCGGGTCTTATGGTGATAGTAGCCCCTGTTGTAGTTGGATTTTTCTTGGGGCCGCTTGCTTTGGGCGGGTTTCTGGTAGGTTCACTTGTTACAGGGTTACCACTAGCAATCCAGATGGCAAATTCAGGTGCAGCGCTTGATAATGCAAAGAAATATATTGAAGAAGGGAATTTCGGAGGCAAAGGCACATTGGCACATAAAGCCTCAGTTGTCGGAGATACCGTTGGCGACCCGCTTAAAGATACAATGGGGCCATCAATCAATATATTGGTAAAATTAATGTCCGTGATATCTTTAGTGCTTGCGCCGTTATTTGCAAGATTTTTGTAAAAAAAAGAAGAGTGTAGCAGGGAGCTGAAAATCTAGGACAGCTTGAAAAAGCTCGTCAATATCTGCTATAATAGCTTCAGTTTTATCACTTTTTGTACTATAGCGAACGAGAAAGCATTGTCTTGGGCTGTTATGAGGGAAACTACCGCCATAGAATCTGCCGGTAAAATTCATATAGAAATAGAAAAGATTTTATAAAAATAGCTGTTGTTGTGTTTAACGAGTTTTTGTTTAAAGTAAAATTCTATAGAAGGCAAAGACTATTTAGTAAATGATGTTGGCATACTTTATTTTAGCTTTGATTAATCATCCCCCCTACATTTCTGTGAAATGTGGAAGGGGGGACTAACGCGGAGATAAAAATGCGAAAATATGAAATTGTGTTTATTTTTCATCCGGATCTTGAAGAAGACAGGATGAAAAAAAGAATAGAAGATGTGGAAAAATATATTGTTTCTCAGAAAGGCAAGACAGGAAAAATTAAGGACGCTATTAGAGAAAAACTACCGTATCCTATAAAGAAATCTTCGGAAGGGCTGTATGTCATATTTGATTTCGAAATGCCACCGACAGCGATTGATGAACTAAAGAAAAAATTCTTAAAGGATGAAAACATTTTAAGATATACTGTGATAAAGAAATAAACTTACACGCAAAAAGGAGATTGTTACATGCCAAATTATAATAAAGTTTTTTTAATGGGCAATTTAACCAGAGATCCTGAACTTCGATTTACCACTTCGGGCGCTCCGGTTACAAATTTGAGATTGGCTATAAACAGAGTCTATACAAACGGAACAGGCGAAAGAAAAGAAGAAGTTTGTTTCCTTACAGTTGTTGTCTGGGGAAAACAGGCTGAAAGTTGCGCCGAATATCTGGCCAAGGGAAGACCCGTATTTGTTGAGGGCAGACTTAGAACGCGAAGTATTCCGAGCCAAAATGAAGAAGAAAGACCCAAAACAGTTCTGGAAATAATAGCGGACAGAGTTCAATTCCTGGGTAGTAGACCCAAGACCGATTCTGTTGACTCTGGTCAAGAAAAATCTAAACATGAAGATATAATAGAAGCACATACCGAAGAAAAAGAAAAAGAAAAAGAAGAAGAAAAAGAGGAAATAGCCTAAAGAGTTATTCCGAAAACAAGGAGATAGAAATTGTCTAAGGCGTCTATAAGAAAGAAGAAAAAAATACAGGCAGACAGGGATTCTAACAAGAAACTCAGAGAAATGTTTGCAAGAAAAAAGGTATGCAAATTCTGTGTGAAAAAGTTAAAAGAAGTCGATTATAAAGACGCGACCTTCCTGAAAAATTTCATGGCCGAAAGCGGCAGGATACTTCCCAGAAAGAACACCGGAAATTGTGCTAAACATCAACGCATGACAGCAAATGCCATTAAAAAATCGCGAAATGCAGGATTTCTTCCATTTATGAATAGGTAAGGGTAGTAAATAGTAAACGATCCATCCTAGTTTTGTTTGGGGAAATGGAGAATAAAATTATAGGGACAAATAAAATCAAGATTGGCGGGCAAGCAATCCCCCCTACATTTCTGCGAAATGTAACAGGGGGGACTCCGCACTCCAACGGAAGTGCTACGGGGGGGACTTCGCACTTTTCTAATTTCCGGTAAAATCAGGAAAGTGCTTCGGGTAATTGTAATTGGTAATTAATCTTTCTATATCAAAAAACAAAAGAGTAGGGGAGAAATATCTTTCCTACTCTTTTGTCATTTTTATCCCTGCAGTCTAAAAAATATAATTGAGTGATAAAAAACGACCAAAGAGATTGGCGTGTTTCTATTCCTAATTTCCTCCTCAAAATAAAAGCCGGATAAATGTCATTAAACTATTGGTATACGGTCAACGAAGCCAGAATTTACGGTACTAAATAAAGGTTCTATCAGGATACTGCATAAATTCTGGCATCCTAACCGGATTATTGTAAAGCTCGAGGAAGATGAAGAAAAAGAAATCGCATTCAAGCAATTCGGGAACGGTTACACTTATGAGGTGATTGAAGTTATGCAGTGTTTGAAAGAGGGCAAAACCGAAAGTGAAATTATGGATTTTAATACAGGTATTACTATTATGAGTACAATGAACAGGATACGCAAACAGTAGAATTTGGTATATCCGGGGGATCCCCCAATTGGTTTATAGTCTTTAGTCTGCAGTTGATACTTGATAACTGATAATTGCCAGTAGAGAGTAAACCCCCTATGCTTTCATACGAAAGCAAGACTAGGGGGCAAATAGCTGAAAGCTATCTTCTGTCCCCCCTACATTTTTCCCTTAGAAATCGCAAAGCGATTTCAAGGACTTGGTCCCGGAAATCTTTTAGATTTCTCGGGGTCAAAATGTAACAGGGGGGATCTATCGACCAAACGGTTTTCTTTTTGGTGTCCGTCTCTTGTTTTGAGTTGTCAGTTCTTTTGTTGATTTTTGTATGCTTTTTAAATTCTGTATTAGAGCGCGGATTTCTTCCAATTCCTCATCAGAAATTTTTTCGTTGTTTTCGTTTAGTGTTATAAGATTCTTTTCGGCTTCTTTTAGTCTTATAATAGCATCCTGCAATGCATATTTCTCAACATCCTGTTCTTTGGATTTCCATATAGCTTTCCAAGGATTACGTTTTAGGTCGGCTGAGAGAATATAAAGGTTATCTGTTATTGATTCTATATTTGTCGTAATACTTTTTATAGATTTTCTATTTTCGGCGAGTATATTTTCCGCATTTTCGGTTATTCCAACCATATTCTCTGTTATCTGGTCTATCTTTTTGATCTGTTCGGCGTTTGTCATCTCAGCAACATTTGAAAGCACTGTATTCATTTTTTCCGTAATTTCTCCGAGGTCTTCGTTTAAAGATTGGGTGATTTCGTTTATATTGGAAATGATGGCTTCAATCTTATCCTTGTTGTCGGCAAAGGTTTCTGAAACTATAGCTACATTTTTAAGAGTTTTATCGAGATTATCCAAACTTGAAGTTATCTTATCGCTCTTGACTAAATCCTGTATACTGGTCACGACGTCTTCTATTTGTTGAGCGATACCAGCGTCGTTTCCCATAACCGTCTTGCCTGCTTCTACAATTTCTCCCTGACCCGGAGTTATCTCTATATAAGCTTCTCCCATTACTGAAGCCCCGATTTTAATAATTGAATCTTTTCTTATATTTATACCTTTTTCTAATTGTAGGGTTATATATACATTATCCTTTTCGTCTACGCTCAGATTTGAGACTTTACCAGACTGAACCCCTGCATAATAAACCGGACTGTTGGTTTTTATTCCTCTGGCGTGAGTGAATCTTGCTATAATTTCTTTTTTAGGTTGCATGGATTCTTTGAAATCACCTGCCTTAAAAATGAAAGCAAGGAATAAAAAAATACATCCCAAAACAAATATTCCAGCTACAATCTCGTTTCTATCGTATTTCATCTTTTCTCACTCCTTCCAATAGGTCTTCATAGAAATCTTTACTTGATACTCTCAAAGGTATTGGTCCGTCTGCAAGTCCTTGAATGAACTGTTGGACAAATTTATCCTTCGAATTTTTTACTTCTTCGGGTGTTCCCTGAGCAATAACTTCGCCCTTATATAACATAACGATTCTATGCGCAGTTCTATATGCGCTAGCCATATCGTGTGTGATAATGACTGAGGTCATATTCATTTTTTGATTAAGCTCTACAATTAATTCGTCGATTACTGCGGTCATAATAGGATCAAGCCCGCTTGTTGGTTCATCGTAAAAAAGCACTTCCGGGTCAAGAGCTATTGCTCTTGCAAGAGCAACTCTTTTTTGCATTCCACCCGAAAGCTGGGACGGCATTAAGGTATGAAAATCTCTTAATCCTACAAGTTCTAATTTTACTTTCACCATTATATCTATAACCGACTCTGCTATATCGGAATGTTCCCTTATGAGAAGCGCAACATTTTCTCCTACCGTGAGAGAATTATAAAGCGCACCGTTTTGGAAAAGGATTCCGAATCTTTTCCGTATCTCATCCATCCTTGTTTCATCTTTTAAGCCGACTAACTCTGTCCCGAAAAACTTTAAACTTCCCGAATCAGGTTGGTGTACGTTGATAAGGCATCTAAGAAGCGTGGATTTACCACAACCACTACCACCGATTATAATCAGCCGTTCTCCTTTGTAAACGTCTAAATTGATATTTTTAAGCACGGTTCTGCCGTTAAAAATTTTGGACAGATTCCTGACAGAAATCACTATCTCTTTTTTTTGCTCTTTTTCGTCTTCCATTTTTTCTATTACATTTTTTTAATAGTCATGCATTTCTATTAAAAAGTTTCAAGGTACATATTATAGAACAGAGAAAAAACTAAATTTGCTAGGATAATAAATATCATTGAAAATACAACGGAATTTGTTGTTTCCTTACCTACGCCTTCTGCTCCTCCTCTAACTTTAAATCCATAGTAACATGCTAAAGAGGCAATAATAAGTCCAAACACAAAGGATTTAATAAGTGTATACACTAAGATTTTAGTTTCAATTGCCTCAAAAGTAAGCTGCATATATAAAGATGGGCTAACACCCAATAATAATTTGCTGGTTAACATACCCCCTGTAATTCCGGCAATATCAGATATTATTACAAGACAGGGTAGAGCTATAGCTGTAGCTAAAACACGCGGCACAATCAAAAAATGAACAGGGTTTAGAGCTGAAGTTTCAAGAGCTATTAATTCTTCACTTACATTCATTGTCCCGATTTCTGCAGCGATTGATGCTCCTGCAAATCCGCTCATTACAAGCGCCGTTAAAAGTGCTCCGATTTCTCTAGTAATTGAAACGGCTATTATATTGGCTATCAAAGAAGGGACGCCAAAACGTACAAGAAGCGGTGACATTGCAACTACAAGTATCATTCCAACCAGAAAAAGCACAAGACAGATTATAGGTATAGCTCTGATTCCTACTCTGATAATTTGGAAAGAAGCGCTTCCTAATCTTATTCTCTTACCTTTAAATGGGGCAATGACTATCCAATACAAAATATCCCGAATTAAAAAGAAGAAATTGCTGACTTCTTTCAAAAATCCGAGTGTAGTTTTGCCTATAGTTCTAATCATAAATTTGTAATCCGTAAATTGTAATTAGTAATGTGTAAATATATCAATTGACAACCATTATTTTTAAGTTATCCAAACGTGAATATTTTATCCAAACGCGCAATCATAAAAATATCTTTGCAAGTTTCGTTTAAGTTTAAAAGCACAAGCGCTCCGCCGTATGCCTTCGTTATTTTTAAGCATTCGATAAAAGTGGCAATGGCAGAAGAATCCAAATAATCCACATCTTTCATATCTATGCGTATTTCTTTTATCTTTTTCTTGCTCAAATCTACTAAAACAACTCTTAACTCGTTTGAATTTTTAAATGTGATGCTGCCTTTTATTGCTACAGTTGCCTTGTCATCCGATTCGTCAACAATTTTAATATCCATTATACCCTCACTCTGTTTGGATTTCAGTGTAGCCGGTTTACCAGCTAACCCGCTAACTAATTACTTTCTTTATTAACCTTAGTTCGTTACCATCTTTTACCGGTAAGTACTCAACCGAATCCATAATTTCTTTCATGAAATGAATCCCTAACCCACCGGGTCTTATATCTTCTAAATTCCTGGATACGATTTTTTCCTCATCTACTTTTTTCCCGTAATCTCTCAAGAAAATTTTTAATACTTTACCTTCGCCTAACACGCTAACTTTAATTTTTCCTACTTCTTGTTCGTATGTATATTTTACAACATTTGAGAGCGCTTCCAAAACGGCAACTATAATTAAATTAATATCTTTTGTATTAAATCCAATTTTTCCTGCCATTTTTGAAATTATATCTTTAATTTTTTTCGTATGGTCGGCATCGGTAAACGTTATTATTTCCTCCTGCTCAAAACGATAATCGGGTAGGGGAGAGCGCAAGATACTTATCATCGTGATATCGTCGGGCTGACCTGTTGCTTTTAGGTGTTTATCTATTTCTTTTAAAAAGTCTCCTTTAAAATCATCCGACGCTCTATGTTTTTCTATTATGTTTTTTAACCCATCAATACCTAAAATTTTATTTTTCTCATTTTTTATATCCGTCAAGCCATCGGTTATAAGAACAATTCTTTCTGCTGGTTTTATCGTAAACTCTTGTGTTTTGAAATCAATCCCGTTTATTATTCCCACAGGAGGATTTTCGCTTCTTTTGAAAACATTAACATTTTCTATGCCGATAATAAACGGGGAAATATGTCCTGCATTAAATACTTTTATTTTTCCCGTTTTCAACTCTATTACAAGAAGAAGCAATGTTATAAACATGCCCCTTGAACTTCTTTCGAGTATTTGATTGTTTATTTTCTCCATTACTGTTAATTGGTTTTTTTCATTCTCGAGGAGAAATCGCAAATTAGAGCTCATTTTAGACATAAATAAAGCAGCAGGAATACCTTTACCGGAAACATCGGCAATATAAACGGCCATTTTGTTGTTTTTTAAAGGAACGATATCATAAAAATCTCCGCCTACTGCTTTTGCAGAAAGATAGAATGAATCAAAATGGTAATCTTTTGTATGTGGTATTTTTTTAGGAAGAAAATTCTGTTGTATTGACCGCGCATAATCCAAATCTGCCTGTATTTGCTGTTGTTCATTTCGGCTATTTATAAGTTTTTGGTTTCTTATAGCAATGGCGCTCAAATTACAGAAATGGGCAAATATTTCTGAGTCTTTCTTGGTAAATTTACCTTTTCTTTTATTTAGAACCTGAACTGTTCCAATTATACTTCCGTCAAAAGTTTTTAACGGCATACATAAATAAGAACGTGTTTTAAAACCGGATGTTTTGTCAAAAGAAGAATCGAATCTGGGGTCGTTATAAGGGTCGTTGATTATTAAACATTCTCCTGTCTTCGCAGCCCAACCACAAATTCCCTGTCCCAATTTGATGGATTTACTCTTAATGGTTTTTCCCGCTTCACCTCTAACAACTACAAACTGCAAATCTCCTGTTTTTTCGTCAATAAGCGTTAAAGATGATGTCTCAGCATTCATTATTTCTTCAGCCATTCTCATTATTACTTCAAGAAGGTTGTCAATATTTGTGGCGGAAACTATAATTTCGGCTACTTTAAGCAGTTTTGACAAATTTTGAATTGTTTGATGAGCTTCAGTCAGTTGTTTATTTGTAGATTTAGTATTTTTTGACATGATTGGCTTTAATTATATTGATTTGTATCCAATTAATCAAATTTTTCTGAAAAAACTCAAAAATACCGCTAAAATTGCATTTATAGACGATTTTAGGGATAGGGCAATATAAACCCTCGTGTTAAAAGCTATTTTTCTAAAATTTGGACATATATGGCCTTTTTTTAGTAAAGGATATTCTGTTGTGAAAATTCCTTTTATCTTTTTGGAAATTAAAAACTCCTCTTTAGAAAGTTCAAAGCTGTTTTTCCGAGTATTTTTTATCCACACTATCCACAATTGAGGAGAAATATGCAAAACATAAATAGTCGTAAGTCTATCTCATGCGATACTAACGTTACTTTACTTGATAACTATTATACGTTAAATTCACATCTGTGGATAAGTCGCCTTTCCATGTATTCAAGTTAACATAATATATCTTATGATAACTGACAATATAATGTAAATCTTTAAGCTTTAGGTTTTTTCATTAAAGCATTTTTATGGCTTTTCCACCATAGATTGTCGTTTTTATTTTCGGAGGAAGATTCTAAGTTTTCTAATATGCGTACAATTTTGTCCATTGACTTTCCACTAACGGTTTTTCCTTGTTCAAATCTCAAAATAGTCCTATAAGATACACCGGCGATTTTTGCAAAGTCATTTTGACTGATATTTAGCGTCATTCTTCTATTTTTAAAGTCTTTTTCGCTTATTTTTACTATTGTTTTATCTTTCATATTTAAAAACCGCATTGCTCAAAAGCCAAACCACTCAAATTTCGCTTTACAGAGGACTTTGACGATGAGGATGACTGATTATATGTCTTTTTTAAGAATTTTTGGGGTATTTTGCACATAACAAGTTTTTTAAATCTCTAACGGGGTTTACTCCGTTAGAGATAGGTCGCCATAAGGCGACCGTAAATTAAATTTAATATACAAATCCCACCTCGGAGGTGGGAATAGATATCGTCATTGACTTTCTCTTTTTATTTCTAAAGTATTGAGATAAATCATAACTTTTCTTTTAATCTCTAACGGGGTTTAGTGTGAATCTGGATAAACTTTTCTATTGAACGGTCATAGGTTTTTTCTACCTCATCAGGGAAATAACAAGCAGGCAACTCATTGTTTCTTCGATGATAACTTATACATTCACAGCAAATACCCTTTCGATTGCATGGTTCGTAAGTGCAATTGCATTTTTTCTTATTTTGAATAACTTTACATTCCATATTAAGCGCTTTTGTCAAGATTGTTCTTTAATAAATTGCTCAATTTTCTTCGCAGAAATTTTATCAATCAAAATATCGGCTTTTTTTAATCTTTCTTTAGGCAAAGTATGCGCAACGGCTATACATTTCATTGCAGCGTTTTTTGCCGATTCGATACCAACCGTAGAATCTTCAATAACAATACATTCTTGCGGCTTTAGGCCCATTCTTTCTGCTGCCAAGAGGTATATATCGGGTGCGGGTTTTGGATGTTTAATATCATTAATTGCAAGAACTGTCTTGAAATACTGCAGTATGTCGGTGTTTTCCAGAAGTGTTAATACAAATTTTCTATCTGAATTTGATGCTACAGAGAGCAGATAATCATTTTTAAAATGCGCAAGCACTTCTTTTGTTTCCGGAAACAGTTCTGCCTTTTTCTTTGCAAGCTCAACCAAAACGTTTAATTTTTCATCTTGTATTTGCCGTGTATCTAAATCTTTAGACATTGTTCCTTTTGCTTGCAGTTCTTCCAGGAATGCTTTATCGGAACGCCCTACCCCACTGTGGTCATCAGTAAGGAAAATATTTCTTGTCGCCAGTATCTGTCTCCACGCTTCCCTGTGCAGTTTTTCTGAGTCGCAGATAACCCCGTCAACATCAAATATTATTCCTTTTATAGACATATTTTTTCTCCATATTAAAAGAGGTTTGCATTTTAACAAAAGCATAGGATATTTTCAAAACACTTAAACGTGGAATATTTTTTAACGAGGGAGTAAAGACAAGGGCTAACAGTGTTAGGAAAATTAATGCTTAAGCTTTGTCTAAAAGAGTTGTAATTAGCTTGTTCAATGGGGTTCTATCTTTGTTGTCCGCACACGAAAGCGCTTTATAATATTCTTTTTTTTGGAATTCTATTTCTATATCTTTTTGGAACTGTTCTTTTAATTGGAGGCCAAGCAATAACCTTGCTACTCTGCCATTACCATCCAAAAACGGATGAATTACTAAAAATTGATGATGAAACTGAACTATTGCGTCTATTTTCTCTTCTTTAGTGCTATTTTGAAGTTTTTTTGATTTGTCGCACCACCACAATAATATGTTCTTTAACAAATATTCAACTTTATCTGCCGGCGGGGGTAAAAGACGAGGTTGTTTAGATTTTTCACTTTCTATACAAACTCTAACCTTTCTTATTTTCCCCGCAAGTTCATAATTTTCAGGGAATAAGGAACAATGAAGTTTTAAAAGCTTATTTAAAGTAAGATTTTCGGTTTGCAGATTTGAGGTTAATTTGTTTTCTTTTTTCTTGGCAATGGCATTTACAATTTCTGAATATTTATCCGCCAACAATATTGCCTTATCCAAATCGTTGTTGATTAGAAACTTAGTTAAGTTCTTTTGTATTTTTTTAAATTCTTTTGTAAGCTCTTGTGGCGTTTTAGTAATATCTTCAACTAAGATGTTTTTTTTATCGGATTTTTTAAATTCGTAGTAAAGGACAAGAAAATTTTCTCTTTGTTTTGCCTCGTTTATTCTTTTTTGCGCAATATAAACTACTATGCCAACTATCCAAGATGCAATTAATACGATAAACAAGCAATTGTATCTAATCATTATGGTGAATAATATCCTACTTTCTTTAATTATGCAATACAGTTTATATGGTAAAAATCCTAAAACTTATGATAAACTGCAGTTTGAAAGGAGAGATGCTATATGAAAAAAATACATCAGAAAAAATCGACAATGGTGCCGCAATTAACATCGGGGAAACTTATTCGATTGGCGATATTTGTGGTTTTAACCGCTACAGGTTTTGTTTTAAGCAATAATGGACATATAAGCAGTTTTGGGTGGGGATATACTTTCGGATTAGCAGGAATGGCTGTGTTGATAGGATAATCAAACAATTTCTAATTTCCAATTACTAATTCCTAA
>JAGLSL010000005.1 GCA_023135785.1 bacterium | reverse complement strand
AATTCCTAATTTCCAATTACTAATTTGACATAAGAGATTTGAATTGGGATATGAATGAATTGGCTTTTTCAAGGCTTTTTGATTCTGCAATTATTCTAATTATCGGTTCGGTATTGGACATTCTTATATGAATCCAAGAATTATCTTTAAATATAATTTTATAACCGTCCTGCGTATCTAATGACTTTATTTCGTTTTTATTTTGCTCGGTAAAAGTATTTATTTTTTCGTTCAAAAATTTTGATATCTTTTCCTGCGGAATAGAGATTGCTATTTTATCTTTAACCATAAAATATTTTGGTAACTGGCTCTCTAATTCTTGTATTGATTGGTTACTCCAAATCATATACGCTAACATTAATGCCATTGCAACGGTAGAGTTTCTTCCCGCATTCACATCTTTTAGAATAATACCGCCATTTCCTTCTGCTCCTAATGAGAGGCTATGTGTTTGCATTGCTTCTACAACATTTCTCTCCCCTACCCTGGTTCTGATTATTTCTATTCCATATTCTTCCGCCATATATTCCCATAATGACGATGTCGATAGATTTATAGCGATATTCTTTACGTGTTTTATGTTTGATTGCTTTTGCAGTTCCAAAAGAAATTTTGCGCATAAAATAGGCGTTAATTCTTCGCTGTAAAGAGGCATTATAACCAGACGGTCCTGATCCGGGTCAAAAGCAAATCCTATATCTAAGTTATGTTGTTCAACAGTTTGATTGAGTTCTGTGAGATAGACTGGAGAAGGTTCTAATCTGCGTTTGCATTCTGAAAGCTCTTTCATATTTATGGAATAAATGTTTTCTTCTTCTACACCAATAGAGATGAGGAAACTTTTTGGGATTTGGAATCCTTCTTTAGAACAGGCATCAAGAGCAATTTTGGGTTGTTTTTCTTTGATTTTCAAGAAAATCTCTTCACCTTTGCCTACTTTCCCCGAACAAAGGTCTATTATTTTTTCAACCTTTTCTGTGACATCTCTGTTGTATTTATCTATGCAAAGTGTTTCCGAAGGAAGCTCTTTTATATCTGCGGTAATGCTTTTGGGTTCTTGCTCCCATGCGTCTTTTATTTTTTGCATAATGGACGCAGAAAGAATGCCGGCACCGTCTTGAGATGAGGATATAAATTTAATACCATTATATTCAATGGGATTATGACTTGCAGTGATGAATATGCCCCCGCTTGCCTTAAAATATCTAACAGCCCACTGCATAATCGGCAGAGTCGTGATTCCCAGATTAATAATATTCTCTATTTTATTTTGATAAAGCGCATTGGTAACTGTTTGAAGAAATGTTTTGCCAGTCGGCTTTATATCTTGACCTATTATTATTTTTTGAGGTTGTTCTTTGGATTTAAGATAGATTTTTAAAAAAAGATTTGTTGCTATGGATGCTTCAATCTGGGTAAAAGACTTGCCCACTATTCCTCTTATGCCTGAAAGGGAGATTATTAGATTAGACATGATTTTAATTATGATGGAAGATAGATGAAGGATGTCCACTCACTGTGTTCGTTAGGACGATTTTTCGTCCCTCGTCCTTCATGTTTCGTCCCTCGTTCTGCTAAAGTTCTTCCAAACAGTCTACGCCTTCTTCTTTGGGAAAAATATATCGCAGTGTTTTGATTTCCCCGCTCTTTGATAATTTCTTTTGTATGTGTTTTTTTATAAGAATACAATGTTCAATAGATATACTGCTATCTATAATGCACCCAAATATATAACTTGTGCCTTTTATATTTACATTCTTGCCTATTTTTACGGGATATTTATCATCGCCTATAATTTTTACACCTTCTTGGATTTTTACGCCTTCTTGGATATTGATATTCCCTTCCAAATAAGAATTCTTACCTATTGTTACATTTCTATTAAGAATTACTCCCCTACCCAAGTAAGCGCCTTTTCCTATCTGTAAATCCACTAAAATACCTTTTCTATCCATTTCCAAAAGACAACTTACAACTTCTTCGGCTATAAAAAAATCTTCAGGGTCTCGAAATATTACGATTTCCTTTAATTGTTCGTATACTCTCTGACGAGCTATGTTTTCCATTTTTTCAAGCGTAGCTCTATCATTATATCCCATCAAAGAATTCGAATTTTCAACCATCTGCGAACCTGTTTTAAGATTGTATTTATTGAAAATTTTCACCATGTCGGTCAAATAATATTCTTGTTGAATATTGTTTGATTTTAATTCTGATATATGATTCCTGAACGGTTTAATTTTGAATGCATAAATACCGGAATTGAATTCTCCTATTTTTAGAAGTTTTTCTTTCCTAAAAGACAATGTCTTGCCATTATGCACAATTTTGTACGCATTTTTTAGCGCAACGATATCTTTGTATTCTTTTATCTCAAGAACACTATCTTGTTTCTCCTTTATAATTCTTCCGTAATGATTTTTTACCGGATCTCCAATATATTCCCCTGTGAGGACAGTCATATCGCATTGTGAATTTTCAAATTGTTTTCTGAAATCTTTTATTATCTCTTCAGTTATTAATCCTGCATCGGCAGGATATATATATATATCGCCTTTGAAAGTCTTATTTATTACTTCCAAAGCGGTCTTTACAGCGTCTCCTGTGCCATTTTGTTGGCTCTGATAAACAAATTGTGTATTTTTTCGTCTACCAATCGCTTTTATCACTTCTTTGGCCTTTACACCAACAACTATTACCTGATTTGGACTTGAAATACCTTTCTCTGCAGATTCCAATACTCTGTTCACGCTTGGAATACCCCATATTTCGTATAATACTTTCGAAGTGGAAGATTTAATTCTTTTCCCATGACCTGCCGCAAGAATTATGGATATTCGCGGGATTTTATAATTAAAATCTGTTGAATACTTCTTAATTAAAGAATTAATCTTATTTTCGGAATCCATATTCGGATTATAGCAAAATAAAATTGCTATGCTCAAATTGCTTAAAAAAACCCCAGCTCCTAAAAAGGAGCCGGGGTTACAAATTATATCTTACCTAAGTTAATTCAATAGTTGTTTTAGTATCCGCCCATACCACCCATACCGCCCGGCATACCTCCCATACCACCCGGCATACCACCTGGCATTCCACCACCCGGGGCTTCTTTTTCAGGAATTTCGGCAACCAACGCTTCGGTAGTAATCAACAAAGAAGCTATTGACGCTGCATTTTGTAATGCAGTTCTTGTTACTTTTGTGGGATCAATTACGCCTATTTTGATAAGGTCCTCATATTTGCCGGTATCAATGTTAAGTCCGTAGTTTACGTTCTTTTCCCGTAATATGTTCTGAACAACGATTGAACCTTCTAATCCGGCATTTCCAGCCAATTGTCTTGTCGGTTCAGTCAGTGCCTTGTGCACTATTTCGGCGCCTATTTTTTCCTCTCCCGTCATGGTTTTAATTTTTTCGTTTAAAACCGAAAGACATCTAAGAAGAGCTGTTCCTCCACCGGGGACAATACCTTCTTCTATGGCAGCGCGTGTGGCGTGTAGAGCATCTTCCACTCTTGCCTTCTTCTCTTTCATCTCGGTTTCCGTAACTGCTCCGACATTGATTTGAGCAACTCCACCGGCAAGTTTTGCAAGTCTTTTCTTTAAATTTTCCTTGTCATAATCGGATGTGGTTTTTTCTATTTCTGCTTTTATTTGATCTATTCTCCCTTTGATTTCTTTTTGGTCGCTGGCCCCTTGAACAATAGTGGTGTTATCTTTATCCATTCTTATTCTTTTCGCCTTGCCGAGCATATCGACCGTTACATTTTCAAGCTTCATGCCGATATCCTCGGATATAACCTGTCCGCCTGTAAGAACTGCTATGTCTTGTAACATAGCTTTTCTTCTATCACCAAATCCGGGAGCTTTTGTAGTCGTGCATTTTAGTGTTCCACGTATTTTATTAACAACCAAAGTTGCAAGCGCTTCAGCTTCTACTTCTTCGGAAATTATCGCAAGAGGTTTGCCTTCTTTGGATATGGTTTCCAGAAGAGGTATTAAATCTTTTGCACTGGAAATTTTCTTTTCGCAAAGAAGAATATACGGGTTCTCAAGAACGGTTTCCATATTTTCCGCATCGGTCACAAAATAAGGAGATTGATAGCCATTGTCGAATTGCATTCCTTCCACAACTTCCAACGTTGTTTCAAGTCCCTGTCCTTCTTCTATGGTAATAACACCGTCTTTGCCAACTTTTTCCATTGCTTCGCCGATAATGTTACCGATAGCTTTATCATTATTGGAAGCAATAGTTCCCACTTGAGAAATTTCAAGTTTTTCTTTTACATTTTTGCTTATCTTTTTTAGCTTATCTATTACAATTGCCACTGCTTGTTCAACTCCTCTTTTTAAAGCCATTGGATTGGAACCGGCAGCAACATTCTTAAGTCCTTCTCTGCATATTGCTTGCGCAAGAACGGTTGCGGTTGTTGTTCCGTCACCAGCTATGTCCGAAGTTTTTGAAGCCACTTCTTTTAGCATTTGAGCACCCATATTTTCATATGGGTCTTCAAGGTCTATTTCTTTTGCAACGGTAACTCCGTCCTTTGTAATTGTGGGAGAACCAAATTTTTTCTCAATAACTACATTTCTACCTTTAGGGCCGAGTGTAACCTTAACTGCTTCAGCCAATTTATCTACACCGCGTAAAATCGCTTTACGAGCATCTTCATCAAAACATAATTGTTTAGCCATCTGTTAGATTCCTCCTTTTAATTTCATTTGATTATATTTATTTTCCATCAAGATTTCAGGGTTCCCCCTAATTCGCGAATCATGTCTTATTTTTCTATTATTCCTAAAACATCGTCTTCTTTCATGAGAAGATATTCTTTACCATCCACTTTAATTTCTGTTCCTGCATAAGATTCGAAAATTATCTTATCGCCTTTTTTCAATTCAAGCGATTGTCTTTTCCCGCTTTCTAATATTTTGCCCGGACCTACCGAAATTACTTCTCCTTCTTTTGGTTTCTCTTTAGCTGTTTCGGGCAAAAGAATTCCGCCTTTTGTTTTTCCTTCAGCTTCAAGCCTTTTTACAAGTATCCTATCGTTTAATGGTTTGATACGCATAACTTGAACCTCCTTGTTTGTTTGGTTTTTATCAAATGTTCTACTAACCTGACATGAAGTCAACCCAATTTGAAACCGTAATTATAACAGTATTCTTGAAATTTACAATTTTTCTCTATTAGTTTAGTTGCAATCGAGTGGTAAACCTCCACTGATATCCCCTATCCTGTCTTATACAAGTAAATTCAATACTTTTTTTATCAGAAATATTTTCCACAGCTTTATTGTAATCCTCTATATTCTTAATATCATATTTGTTTATGTTTACAATTAAATCTCCTTCTTTAAGCTCTGCGCGTTCAGCTAAAGAATCAGAATTAACTTTAATAATAACTACTCCTTGCCTGCTTTTAAGTTTATACTTTTCCGTTAATTCTTTATTCAGTTCTTTTACTTCAATTCCCAATGTTTCTTGAGATTGATCAGAACCTGTTTTTTCCGCAACTTCTTGAAGTGATTTTTTCTCTGCAATTTTTACCTTTTTTGAAATCTCTTTCCCATCTCTTAAAATAACGACTTTTATTTCAGTATCGGGAACAAGTCCTGCTACAATGTTCATTAATTGTTTAGTATTTTCTATGGATTTTCCGTCTATTTTTAATATTATGTCATTACTATTGACTTCGGCTTTATCTGCAGGAGAATCAACTTGAACCTGCCTGACAACAACTCCTTTGGTCTGCTTTATTTGTAAAGATTCGGCAAGTTCTTCGTTCAGGTCTTGAATAGTTACTCCAAGCCACCCTCTGGTAATTTTACCTTTGTCAATTAACTGTTTCATTACGTTTTGTGCGACGTTTATCGGAATTGCAAAACCTGCGCCCATATATCCCCCGTTTCTGGAAAAGATAAATGTGTTTATTCCGATAACTTTCCCGTCAAGATTTACGAGTGGTCCGCCGCTGTTGCCGGGATTGATTGCGGCATCGGTTTGAATAAAATCTTCATATTGAGTAACTCCCATATTAGTTCTGCCGATAGCTGATATTATACCGGCTGTAACCGTATGTTGCAGGCCAAAAGGATTGCCTACGGCAAGAACCCATTCTCCTACTTTCGCCTTGTCTGAATCACCAAGATTTGCCGCCGGTAAGTTATCTGCATTTATTTTAATTACCGCAATATCTGTTTCCGGGTCCCTTCCCTTTATCTCGGCATCGAATTTTTTGCCATTGGAAAGAATCACTTTAATCTTGTCTGCAACTTTGCCATTATATGCCACTACATGATTATTTGTAAGAATATATCCATCGCTTGTTAGAATAACTCCGCTACCCATACCCGATTGTTCATATTCTTTTTCTTGCGATGAATTACCTCTGGGAAAAAAGTCGGGTCCAAAAAATCTTCTGAATTTGTCAAAAGATGGATCATCAAAAGGAGCCATACCCCGTTGAGAAATTTTAAGTTTGGTAGTTGCCACCACACTTACCACAGAAGGATTTACCTTTTCGCTTATTGATACAAAAGCATTGGAAAGTTGACGAAGAGAATCTATCTCCTCTGCTTTAACAATAGCAACAGAAGAAAAAAGAATCATCAAACTTAACAAAACACTTGTTATAAAAATTTTATTTCTCATTTCCCTTTCCCTTAATTGTTTTTGGTTCTTCTTTTTTTTCGGCAACTTTGACCTTAGCGGGGCGTAAGAGCCTATCATGTAAGGTGTATCCTGGTAACACTTCCTCAACAACTATATATTTATTCCTGTTTCCCTTTTTTTCCTCATGAATCATTTCTAATGCTTCATGAAGCTTAGGATCATACTCTTTACCTAAAGCATCAATAGATTTAACCCCTTGTTGAGTTAATAGATTTTTCAATTCTTTGTATATCATTTCTACGCCTTGCCTAATAGCATTATCCGAATCGGAAGTGCTTATATGAGCAAGCGCTCTATCAAAATTGTCAGTTACACTTAACAACTGATAAAGAACATTCTCAAGAGCAAATTTCTTTATTTCATCCCTTTGTTTTTCATTTCTCTTGCGATAATTTTCAAGTTCGGCAAGTACTCTTTTCCACTTATCAATATATTCCTCTTTTTCTTTTACCAGAGCTGATATTTGCTCGTCTTTCTTGTGTTCCAAATCTATCAACTCTTTTTTAGTTTTACTTTCGTGATGTGTTTTATTCATTATTATCTCTGTAATATTTTTTATTTTTCGTCTTCGACCTTGTAATCCGCATCAACTACATCTTCCGCACTATTTTTAGAATTGCCGCTTTGTTTGGACTGTTTAGCGTTCTGTCCTGCAGAATTTTCGGCTCCGCCTTGAGCTTGAGCTGTGGTTTGTTTGTAAAGTTCGGATGAAATAGCATGCCAGGTTTGATTTAGGTTTTCCGTGGCTTTGTTAATTTCATCTGCATCATCTTTGGTGATAGCATCTTTTACCTGTTTGATGGCCTCTTCCAATTTTTTCTGTTGGTCAGGTTTTATTTTGTCCTTATTATCTTTCAACATTTTTTCAGACTGATAAACCATTGTGTCAGCTTTATTTTTAGCTTCAGCTTTTTCTTTCTTCTTTTTATCTTCCTCAGAATGTTGTTCTGCTTCAGATACAAGTTTTTCCTTTTCTTCTTCAGAAAGTCCGCCTGAAGCTTGAATTTTTATGCTTTGCTCTTTGCCAGTGGCTCTATCTTTGGCAGAAACATTCAATATACCATTTGCATCTATATCAAAAGTTACTTCTATCTGTGGTACTCCTCTTGGTGCAGGAGGTATCCCCATAAGTTGGAATCTTCCGATAGTTTTATTGTCGACAGCCATTTCTCTTTCGCCTTGGAGAACATGAACTTCCACAGAAGTTTGGCTATCTGCTGCTGTAGTAAAAATTTCGCTTTTTTTCGTAGGTATAGTCGTATTTCTTGGTATTAGCGTAGTTCTTATGCCGCCAAAAGTCTCTATTCCAAAAGTCAAAGGCGTTACATCCAATAAGAGTATATCTTTAACTTCTCCTTTTAAAACGCCTGCTTGAATAGCCGCTCCAATGGCTACAACTTCATCCGGGTTCACACCTTTATGAGGCTCTTTTTTGAATTGATTTTTAACCACTTTCTGAACTTTCGGCATCCTCGTTTGTCCACCTACGAGAATAACCTCATTAATATTTTCAGGTTTTAATTTGGCATCTGAAAGCGCTTGTTTGCATGGAGTAATTGTTTTTTCTATGAGCTCATCTACTAATTTCTCAAGTTGCGAACGTGTTAGTTTAATACTTAAATGTTTTGGTCCTGAAGAATCTGCAGTAATAAATGGCAGATTTATTTCTGTTTCTAAAGAAGTGGACAATTCACACTTGGCTTTCTCCGCCGCTTCTTTCAATCTTTGCAATGCCATTGGGTCTTTACGCAAGTCTATGGCGTTATCTTTTTTAAACTCGTCAGCTAACCAATCCATAATCTTCTGGTCGAAATTATCTCCGCCCAAATGTGTGTCGCCGTTTGTCGATTTTACTTCAAATACGCCTTCGCCTATTTCAAGAATAGATACATCAAAAGTTCCTCCGCCAAGATCATATACTACTATGGTTTCAGATTTCTTTTTATCTAATCCATAAGCCAAAGAAGCCGCAGTAGGTTCGTTTATTATTCTCAAAACTTCCAATCCTGCAATTTTTCCGGCATCTTTTGTAGCCTGTCTTTGAGAAT
>JAGLSL010000004.1 GCA_023135785.1 bacterium | reverse complement strand
ATTAAAATAAGCGGGTACAGTTATGACCGCTTGAGTCACTTTTTCGCCGAGATAACTTTCCGCATCTTGTTTAAGTTTTTGTAGTATCATAGCCGAGATTTCTGCGGGTTTATACTTTTTATCGCCCATAACCGCTACAGCATTTCCTTCTGAATCTTTTTCTACTTTATATCCTACAATATCAATTTCTTTGGGCACTTCGGCATATTTTCTTCCCATAAATCTTTTTATAGATGTAACAGTATTTTGGGGATTTATAATTGCCTGTCTTTTTGCTGCAGGACCTACAAGTCTTTCTCCTGATTTTGTAATTGCTGCTACAGAAGAAGTAGTTCTTCCGCCTTCAATGTTTGAGATTACTGTTGGTTTTCCGCCTTCCATAACTGCCATACAAGAATTCGTTGTCCCAAGGTCTATTCCGATTACTTTTGACATTAATGTATCCTCCTTTTAAATATTTTCATACTATTGTCACTGTTATACACTACGCAAAGTTTATGCCATGCAAAATAGTTTATGGTTTATAGTTGATAGTATATAGTGAAAAAACAACTTGCGGAGAGGTTGTATTTTTTATTTTTAAATCCAGTTTTTTTATAAACGATAAACCATCAACCATAGACTATCAACTATAAACTATTATTTTGGGACTATTTGATACAATTTCTAGGATTTGTTGGATAAACTGGGACTTTTTGACCCACTGACTTAGTATATGGTATTTAGCGTTTGGTTTTTGGCTTGCCTTGCTATTGTTTCAGTGGCAGATCTGCCCTGTCGATATAGTTCTGTTCGCCAAATCTTCAGTGGCGGGAAAATGGTCGGGGAGCGTGGCAATCTATCCATAAATGGTCGCTGTGCCCCGTACTCTATGTGCTTGTCCCGCAATGATAGTTGCGAAATTGGTTATTGGATGTTGCCCTCCACTATATCCTAAATACTAAAAACCATACACCATAAACTATTTTACGATAGTTTTCTGCGAAGGGTTTTTCTGCTTATTCCTAGTATTTTAGCCGCTTCAGATTGATTACCTCCGGCTTTTTTCAAAGTATGATTTATAGCAATTTTCTCTATTTCATCTAACTGCATTGGTCCTTTTATGTTTATAGTCTCTTCAATACGAGACTCTTTCACATAGGAAGAGACTTCTTTAACTCCTATTATTTCCTTATTGGAAAGGACCACGATAGACTCAATAGTATTTTTCAACTCTCTTACATTGCCACGCCAATTATGGTTTTGCAAAAGGATAAGCGCTTTGGACGATATCCCTTTTATTCTTTTTTTGTTTGCTTTGCTTGATTCTTTTATAAACGAATGAATTAGTATAGGAATATCTTCTCTTCTCTTTTTTAATGGAGGAACCTCAATTTTTATCACATTCAGTCTCCAATAAAGGTCTTCTCGAAATTTATCATCCTTAATCAATTTCTCTAAATCTTGATTAGTAGCCGCAATAATTCTCGTGTCCACTTTTATTGTTTTAGTTCCGCCTACTCTTTCGAATTGTCTTTCTTCCAAGACTCTTAACAATTTAACCTGAACCGAAGGAGAAATTTCGCTTATTTCATCCAAGAAAAGAGTGCCTCCGTCTGATAGCTCAAATCTGCCTTGATTTGAGCCTATTGCGCCGGTGAAAGCTCCTTTTTCATGGCCAAACAACTCCGATTCCATAACTCCTTTCGAAAGAGCAGAACACTGAACTGCAATGAAATTTTTATCTTTGCGGTCGCTTTTTTGATGAATAGCTTTTGCAATAAGTTCTTTACCTGTGCCTGATTCACCCTGAATTAGAACCGTAGCTTTCGTAGGCGCTACTTGTGAAATTTTATCAAAAACTTGTTTCATTTTTTTTGATTGCCCGATAATATTTTCAAAAGAATAACGTTCATTGATTCCTTTCTTCAATAATTCGTAATCTTCTTTGAGTTTTCTATAAGAAAGCGCTCTTTGTATTACTATTGATAATTTATCCAAATTCACAGGTTTAGTAAGATAATCGTATGCTCCTAATTTCATAGCTTCTACGGCATTGCCAACCGTTCCGTAAGCGGTTAAAATTATCACAAACGTTGAAGGAGAAATTTCTTGGGTTTTTTTAAGAACTTCTATCCCGCTTATACCGGGCATTTTCATGTCAGATAAAATAATACCTATCTTATTCTTCTTTAAATAATCAATAGCTTCTTTCCCGCTGGAAAAAGCTATAACTTTATATTTTTCTTCTTCCAGAAATTTCTTTAATCCTTCTTTCGTATTTTTATCGTCTTCTATTATTAATATATTCTGTTGCATAAATTTTATCCTTATTTATTCCAACCTAATTATTTCAGCTTTCATTTTTTCCGTATCAAGAATAGCAATTGTCGAGTTTCCTGTAATCCATCCTCCGCATTCTCCGGGATTAATAATCAAGGTATGACCTTGCTTTAAATCAATCTTATGCGTATGTCCGTAAATTATAATATCGTATTTTCCGCTTTCAGCAAGCTTTTGTACTAAAGTTTCCCTGTGAAACAATATTGTTTTTTTCTTGTCTATTATATCCTCATAAACATCATCATATATTTTGCCTATGTTTTTAAATTCGGCTTCTAATAGTAATTTATCACCGTCATTATTTCCGAAAACTCCTGTAAATTTACATTTAAGATTTCTAAAAGGTTTTGATGTAAATGCAGAGACAAAATCTCCCGCGTGGAGAACACGACCAACTTGTCTTTGATTGAATATTTCTATAGCCTTATTCAAATAAGGTATATTGTCGTGAGAGTCCGATAGAATTCCAAGAAGCATAATTTTTAAATTACTAATTACCAATTCTCCGAAGAAGTCCGATACTCAATCTTTTCGGAGTCATCGGACCTAATTTCTACGGCCTCCGCCATAGGCTTCTGCCGTCGGCGGAATGAAATGCACAATGTCCAAATCCGAATGAAAAATTAATGAACAAAGTCTCAAATTCCAATTGGGTATAGTATCTACAAAAAAATCATCATTGGATATTGTTTCGTCTTTCGATTAGGTTAATCGTTTTTTCTTTTTTCACGTAACCGTTAAACTTAATCGATACGGGTTTCCTATCCGCTTCGCAAGCAGGCGTTACCTTTGCCTGTTAACATTTTTGTTTTTAAATCCAGCTTATTTTGCGCCTAAAACATCGTATTCAATTCTCAATCCCGCAGTAAAAGTAATATCATCCGTAAAGTCCGCCGCGCCTAAAGTCAGGTAATAATTTTTCCATATTTTTTGATTTAAAAACATTCGACAATACGGTTTCTCATCCCGTTGATCTATAAACCCTTCCAACGTAATTGCAGTCTTATTATTGGGGAACATATAATCTATTCCAGCTCCTAGCGAAGCTTCAATTATTCCGCTTCTTAAGGTAATGCTGTCATCCTTGAATCTTCGGGCTATTTGAACCGTCGCTTTCGCGGGCTGTTCCCAAGGTTCTTTTGATATACCTAAAAGATAATAACTTGAAGAAGATGGCTCTATTCTTAAAAACCCCTCATGTCTTGTTCCCTTCTCGTTTGTAATGTAATCTCCTTGATATCCCAAAACTGCTTTAAATTCTCCGTATGCATCCATCATTTCACTGGCTCTGCCGGATATTTTTTCTGTCGAATCTATTACACTCTTTCCTTTTTCGTATAACTCATCAGAAGTAATCAATTTACCTAGAGTTCCTTCGCCCCTTTCCAACTTATCGGTGATTGATTCCATATTTTCCATAGTAGCTTTTAGATGAGGTTTAATATCTTTAATTGTTACTCTTGCATCTTTTAGGGTTTCTTGTAATTGTTTAATCGTCTGTAGCGTTTCTTCATAAAGTTCTTCTTCTTTGACTAATTTTCCTATAGTTCCTTCGCCCTTTTCCACATCCGCCACTATATTGTTTAGGTTGTCTGCAATTTGGTTAAGCGAAATAATAAGCTTTTGCACCGATTCTCTATTCTCTTGTAAAATTTGACGGGTCTCGTCGGATGTTTTCAAAATAGAATCGCTTAAATTAATTAGCACATCCTTAAGCTCGTCCCATGTTTCTCCGAACTGAGATACTATATCTTCAAATACCGGCGGGTCATATCCTTCTACGGTTTCTTCGGGTAAAATTGGTTTGGCTTTAGTTCTGCCCGGCGAAATAGCAACATATTTACCTCCCATCACAGAAACTTGAGCAATAGTAATCCTCGAATCTCTGGCTATTTTTGTCCTCTCCTGAATCCAGAGTTTAACCAATATTTTCTCTTCTGTCTCTTCTAGAGATGAAACTTCTCCGACTTTTAATCCTGCCAGTCTTACATCGTCTCCTGATTTTAATCCAGCAACATGATTAAAATTAGTTGTAAAAGTATATCCTCTTCTAAACGGACGAATTTTACCGAACAGGAAAATTACTGCGATTGTAAGGAAAATAGTGATTATAAAAAAGATTCCAACTCTTTTTTCTCGCGATAATTTCAGCATTTTCTATTCCTTTAATTATCTAATTTTCATAGGACCTTCAATTCTACCATGAATAAACTGTTGAACATAAGGGTTTTCGCTTTTCATGAATTTTTCTTTTTCGTCTATTGCTAAAATCTTACCGTTATATAACAAACCCACCCTATCTGCTATTATGTTTATACAATTAAGGTCATGAGTAACAACTATAGAAGTAGCGCCTGTTAATTTTTTCACCTCTAAAATCATTTGGTTAATAGAATTTGCGATAATCGGGTCAAGCCCACTTGTAGGGTCGTCGTAAAGAATTATTTGCGGGTCCATTACCAGCGCTCGAGCAAGCCCTACTCTTCTTCTCATTCCTCCTGATAAAGAATTCGGCATCTGTTCTTCTATATCTTTTAAACCCACAAGTTCAAGTTTTTCTTTGACCTTTTTAATAATTTTATCCCCGGAAATATTAGTACCTTCTCTCATTGGTAAAGCCACATTTTCAGCCACAGATAAGGAATCCAGCAAGGCTCCTGATTGAAACAACATTCCAAAAAGCATTCTGCGAATTACGCTTATTTCTTCTTCACTAAGAGGAGCTATATCAATCGCCCCGATATAAATTTGGCCACTGTCCGGCTTCATAAGCCCAATTAAATGTTTCAAAAGCACGGATTTGCCAATTCCGCTTTTGCCCAATATTCCAAGCGTTTCCCCTTTTTTAATATCGAGGTTCAGCCCATCTAAAACTTTATTACCGTTAAAACTTTTGGTCAAATTTTTTACCTTAATAGTAATTTCTTCTTCCATGTTTTAATAATTCAGTGTAATCTTTTTAGTTTATTTAATAAAGAATATGGGTTATAAAATAATCCGAAACCAGTATAAGCAAAAAGGAATCTACAACTGATAAGGTAGTGGCTTTGCCTACACCCCTTGCTCCGCCTTCGGTTTTAAGTCCGTGATAACAAGCCATAGTCGCGATTATTCCGCCGAAAACTATAGATTTTACGATACCGTTTGCAAAATCTTTTAACGTAACAAAATCTATCATGTGCCGTACATAGTCGTATAACTTTATGTTTAGTTGAGCTCTGCCGATTAAAAAACCTCCGCTTATACCTAAAACATCGGTTAAAATAGTAAGCAAAGGCAGGACTATTATAGCGGCAACAAAACGCGGCATAATTAAGTATTGTATCGGGTCAATAGCCATTGAACGAAGCGCATCCACTTCTTCTGAAACTTGCATCGTTCCTATTTCCGCTGTCATTGCGGCTCCTGCTCTACCCGCCACGATAAGACCTGTAAGAACCGGCCCAAGTTCTCTAACCAAAGTAGCTGCAACTCCGACACCTAAAAATTCTTGTGCTTGGAATTTTAATAATTCATGACCTGCCTGCAGTCCCATAACCATTCCTGTAAAGATTGCCATAAGAGATACCATAGGCACTGAATCTACACCTATTTCGGCTATCTGTTGAATTATTCGTTTGGAATTGCGATGAGCAAGCGTAGAGAAATATAGGGTTCGAAACAATAATATTATTACTTCTCCCGCTTTCTGAATTCCGCGGCCAAATGAGCTGTCTTCGTTATTGTTTGCCATTTTCACCCAATTCAATAATTTTATCCAATCGTTTCACAAATTCCTTGATTTGAGTTAGCGAAGGGTCTTGTTTAAGCGCTTCTTTATATATTTGTTTTGCCTTTTTGAAATCCTGCATATTGAAATAACAATTCCCTATTTTGGTTAAGATTCTAACATTTTTTTCGCCCAATTGCATTGCTCTTTGATAATTAACAGATGCTTTTTTCCATTGGTTTTTAGAATAGTAAATCTCCCCTAATCCTACATATCCGCCTCCAAAATTCGCGAGATTTGGATCAATTTTCTTTTTTTGTTCTTGAATAAGAATAGCCAAAGTATATTGAGCAAAAGCATTCTCCAATTCTCCTAACTGCATATATACCGCTCCCAAATTGCAATATATTTTAGATTCATAAGGATTTAATTCTATAGCTCTTTTCAGTCTTTTTTTAGCATCTTCCCATTTCCCCATCCTTAAATAAATAGAGCCCAAATTGTAATGTATATCTGCATAATCGGGTGCAAGTTCACCCAGTTTTAAATAAGTGTACAATGCCTCATCCATTTTATTTATTGCAGCGTATGCAAAAGCAAGACGGTAATATGCTTTTAAACTATAGTTATTCCAATGAATTGCTTTATTATATTGTTCAATAGATTCATCCCATTTTTCTTGATTTCTTAATACCATAGCAGTTTTAAGGTAGACAGAAGATTTTATTAACTTGATTGTTCCGTTTGTGTAAATAAGTCCGAGCAATATAGCC
>JAGLSL010000003.1 GCA_023135785.1 bacterium | reverse complement strand
GATTAATGACGATATTCTTTTTGATACGGGTGAGAGCAATGAAGTCCTTGATTTTAATATGAAAAAAATGGGAGTGCAGGCGGACAAAATAAAAAAACTTGTTATATCCCACGACCATTACGATCATATCGGTGGTTTGGAATCTATTCTTAAGAAAAATTCAAACATAGAAGCATATCTTCTTTCAGATTTTGGTAATGAATTGAAAGAAAAGGTGTTATCTTTAGGCGCTAAGGTTATTGATAACGATAAATTTATCGAAATTTCCGACGGGATATACACTACGGGAAGAATTGAAGGCGAATACGCAGGAGAGCCCATTTCGGAACAAGCAATTGTTACCAAGACAGAAAAAGGATTAGTTGTTGTTACGGGATGCTCACATCCATTGATTACTGATATTGTTGAAACCGTAAAGAAAAGATTTCCAAAAGATAAAATTTTTATGGTTTTAGGCGGATTCCATCTTCTTGAGAAGGATATTAGGGAAGTAGAAATTATCGCTCAAAAAATGAAAGACTTGGAAATTGAAAAAGTTGGTCCTACGCATTGTACCGGAGAAGAAGCTATCCAGGTTTTTAAAGAAAATTTCGGAAATGATTTTGTTCGTGTAGGAGTTGGGGCTATCATCGGAGTTTAAAAAAACATGGAAAGAAGACCGTTACCTGAAGAAGTAATAGAAGCATTGGATATAAAAAAAGGAATGAAAATTCTTGATTTTGGTTGTGGAGGGGGAAGATATTCTCTTCCTATAGCAAAGTTTTTGGGTAAAGGAAGCAAGGTATATGCTTTAGATAAAGAAAAAGACGAGCTGAAGAAAATCAGTGATGAAATAGAAAAATTAAAAATTGAGAACATAGTTTTAATTTGCAGTGATGGGGATATACCGTTAGTAGAAGAGAGCGTGGAGATGGTTCTTTTGTTTGATGTATTACATATTGGTAATAATAAAAATGGGTTGTTAGAAAAATGCTGCAAAGTATTAAAATCTGAAGGAATTATTGCTATATTCCCGCATACCCATATATCAGGTAGCGAAATAATAAATATGGTCAATCAGACAAATCTTTGTATTTTTAAAAATGCGCATGAAAAATTAGGTTTATATATTTTCAAAAAAAAGGAAACACAGAGCTTAAAGTGAAATTACAAATAAAAGGATTTATACAAAATTCGCTTTTAGATTGGGACGGAAAGATAGTTTCTACTTTATATACTCCATATTGCAATTTCCGTTGTCCGTATTGCCATAATGGGGGGCTTGTTCTTGAACCCGAGAAATTGGAGTCTATTACGTTTGAAGAAATTAAGGATTATTTGGAAAAAAACAAGAAGTGGGTTGACGGCATATGCCTTACTGGTGGCGAACCGTGTATTTTTAAGGATTTGCCTGAATTTATTCAAAAAATTAGAGATATTGGCGTAATGGTAAAATTTGATACTAACGGAACATTTCCTGAAATGCTTCAAAGAATAATTGACAAAAAATTGGTGGAATATATAGCAATGGATATAAAAGCGCCTCTTGATTCTGAAGCATATGCCCGTTCTATAGGTGTTGGGAATAAATATATGCTGGACAGAATAAAAAAAACCATAAAAATAATAATGAATTCGGGACTGGATTATGAATTTAGAACTACGGTTGTCCCGACGCTACATACGGAAGAAGATATAGAAAAAATAGCAAAATCTATTAAAGGAGCAAAAAAATACGCTCTCCAGAATTTTTCTAATAAAGGAGAGATTTTGGACCCTAAATTTGCAGAAATTAAACCATATTACATAGAAACATTGCAAAAAATGTGCGATTTGGCGTCTTCTTATGTAGATAAATGCGTAGTGAGGGGCGGATAAAAATGAGATGGTATTTGAGAAGTAAAATCCATAATGCAATCGTGACTGATGCAAAAGTAGAATATATTGGAAGTATTACCATAGATTCTATACTGGTGAAAAAAGCTGGCTTTGAAGAAGGAGAAAAAGTTCAGGTTTGGGATGTTACTAATGGCGAAAGGTTGGAAACTTATATCATTTTGGGAGAAGAAAACTCTGGGAGAATTTGTATGAATGGCGCTGCTGCCAAGAAAATCAAGAAAGGACACAAAATTATCATAGCCGGTTTTGAGCTTTTAGAAAAAAGAGTAAAGCCAACAATTGTTTTGGTTGATGAAAACAATAGGTTTGTTAAATATTTATCCCATTAAAACACTCAAGTGGAACAAAGAAAAAAATTTGCAATTAAGAAAGCAACTATAAGCAATGTAAAAGAGATACATAAATTAATAAGTAAATATTCTAAACAGGGCTTGATGCTTTGCAGATCGCTTGCAGAAATAGAAAGCAAAATAAGAGACTATTTTATCTGTGACATAAAGGGGAAGGTTATAGGATGTGTAGCGCTTAGAATCTGGAACAGGAGAAGTTCAGAAATTTACGCTTTAGCTGTTGGGATTAAACATACCGGTAAAGGAATTGGCACAAAGTTAATCAGGGGCTGTATCGCCGATGCGAAAAAATTGGATATACCTTCTGTTTTTGCGCTTACTTCAAAACCCTCTCTGTTTAAAAAGTTAGGATTCCAAAAACTCAATATCAATGAACTCCCTAAAGTAATATTTACAGAAAAGATTATTAACATAGAGAAGGCTTACGGGTTAAAAGCTCATAAGATAGGGGGCAAAGAGGCAAATGAAGCGAAAGTATAAATTTTGTCCTTTATGCGGGCATTATTTAAAATTTAGGACCATTGAAGGGCAAAGGAGACTTATCTGCCAGCAATGTGGATGGGTAAATTATGATAATCCTTTGCCGGTTTTAGACGGTTATAGGAACAGTATATGTTTTAAACTTTTTTAGCTACAGCTTTGGGAGTTGCTATGAATGGCTTTTCTTGGAAAGCCAGTATAGTTTTCTTTGTAAGTATAGCGATATTATTGATGATCCAACACTATTTCAAACGCCATTTAAAGTGTCTGGTTTACAAACAAAATGTTTAGTTCTATGAGGAAGGAGCAAGGTAATGAGCGAAGAAACAAAACGAGTAGATATTGCCATTTCCAGTGGTAAAGGCGGGACAGGTAAAACTTTTATAGCTACTAATTTGGCAAAAGTATTATCTGAGAAATATAGTCAAATTCGCTATTTAGATTGTGATGTAGAAGAACCTAACGGGCATTTGTTTCTTAAGCCGGTTATAAATAAAGAGGAAAGCGTTACTTTGATTGCTCCTGTGGAGGTGGACAAAGAAAAATGTATTTCCTGTGGCAGGTGTGCAGAAGTTTGCAAATATAATGCTATCGCCGTTATAAAAAACAAGGTGCTTATATTTAAAGAACTTTGCCATGTATGTGGAGCATGTAAAATTGTCTGTCCTGTAGATGCAATTATTGAAAAAGAAAGAAAAATCGGTATTATAAAAGAAGGGTTAAGCAGAGACATAAAGGTATATTATGCACTGTTGGAAACTGCAGAAGGGGGAATGTCTCCACGATTGGTAAAAAAGGTAAAGGAATATGCCGGAGAAGGAATAAATATTTTAGATTCATCTCCGGGAACAAGTTGTCCAGTAGTAGAAACAGTTAAAGATGTAGATTTATGTGTCTTGGTTACTGACCCTACACCTTTTGGTATAAATGATTTAAAGCTTTCTGTGGATATGGCAAGAGAAATAGGCCAGGAGCCGGTAATAGTAGTGAATAGGGCTGAATATATGGATAATGCTTTAAAAGAATATTGTTCCCAGGAAAAGTTGGAAATTATAGGAGAAATTCCTGATGAGCGCAGAATAGCCGAGAGTTATTCTCGGGGTGAGTTGGCAGTAGAGCAATTTCCTGAAATAAAAGAGATGTTTGAGGAATTAGCGGATAAAGTATTAACCTTATCCCAGCAGGAAAGAAAAGTGCCCAAGTTAGCAAAAAAAGAAAAGTTGTCTGATAAGAAAATTCCCGAAAAAGCTAAGAAATACGGCGCTCTTGGAGCTGTGAAACCTAAGGAATTGGTAGTTATTAGCGGTAAAGGAGGGACAGGTAAAACTTCTCTAACAGCGTGTTTTACTGCCTTGGCAAAATCAGCTGTAATTTCTGATTGCGATGTGGATGCGGCGGATTTACATCTAATCCTGTCACCTCAAATAAAGGAGAGAGGTTTTTTTAGTGGTGGAGTAGAAGCAAAAATAGACCAAGATAAATGTACTCAATGCGGCAAGTGTAAGCAAGCTTGTAGGTTTTCTGCTATTGAGGAATATGAAGAGAAAGGTAAAAAGAGATATAGAATCGATAAGATAGCTTGTGAAGGATGTGGTGTGTGTAAATTAGTTTGTGAATATGGAGCTGTAAAAACTAAACCTGCGATAAACGGCGAATGGTTTCTGTCTGATACTCGACATGGTCCAATGAGCCACGCTAAGTTGGGGGTAGCTGAAGAGAATTCTGGCAGATTAGTTACTTTGGTTCGCGATAAAGCTGCTCTGCTTGCCGAGCAGAATAAGAGAACCGAAGCCATAATGGATGGGGCTCCCGGCACAGGATGTCCTGTAATATCTTCTATTACAGGAGCTGATTATGCCTTGGCTGTTACTGAACCCACCGTCTCAGGCGTGCATGATTTAGAAAGGGTATTACATGTAATTAACCATTTTGGAGTTAAATCCGGCATTGTAGTGAACAAATATGATTTAAATGAAGAATTGACGCAGAAGATAAGAGAATTAGCAGGGAAATATAATTCGCAATTTTTAGGGGTGATACCTTATAGCAAGGAAATTACAGAAGCCCAAATGCGGAAATTATCCGTAGTAGAATATACCGATAGTCCTTTAACAGAAAGTATAAAGGGAATTTGGGAAAAAATAGACAAAGTTTTTCGTACTTAACTATGTCAACTAAAAAAATCAGCAAAGTATTATTACCAAAAAAGGGGATAGAGGCGATACCTATGTGTATTCCAGCGATAAGTATAGTAAAAGAAATGCGCAAATCTGTTTTGAAAGATACTTTTGGAGTTATCGTGGATGATAAAATGGTTCATGTGGATACACTTATGGGCGAAAGCAAAAATCTGCAGAGCTATTTTATAAGTGAAGTTAATCTTATGGATAATTATGTGATACTGAAGAGAAGAAAGTAGTGTGGTTAATTTTGGTTTTTTGATACATGTTACAAATGAAAACACATAAAAATAAGGAGGGGGGATAAATGCTTCAAACTAATTTAAAGCATATTGAAACAGTAGAACAACTTAAAGAGTTAATTGAGAACAATGAAAAAGTTGCCGTTTGTTGCGGAAGAATGGGGCAGATGTGTATTCCCGTTTTTGCTGTCATGCAGGAATTGGAGTCGAAATATCCGCATGTTCAGTTCAGAGATATGGATTTTGATATTCCAGCTGCTTCTTTTATCAGGGATTTGCCGGAATGCGCTCAATTTATGGGATTGCCTTTTACTGTTTATTTTAAGAATGGTAAAGTCGTTAAAGCAACAAGCAGTATTCAAAGCAAAAAACAGATAACAGATATATTGGACGAAGTATTTAAGGATTAGAATATGGAAATGCAGAAATTAGTTGAAGATTTCTTAAACCAAAGGAGCTTTGCTGTAGTAGGTTCATTCAGAAATGAGACAAAATACGCCTATCAGATTTTTAAAACATTAATAGAAAAAGGCTATGAAGTTTTCCCTGTTAATATGAATATTAGCAAAGTGGAAGGCAGAGTTTGTTATAAAACAATAAGCGATATTCCGTATAGCGTAGATGTTGTTGATATAGTTACTCCGCCATCGGTAACTGAAGATATCTTAAAAGAATGTTTACAAAAAGGTATAAAAAGGGTGTGGCTTCAGCCGGGTGCTGAAAGCCAAGAAGTTGTAAAGTTTTGCAAGGAAAATGACATTAAGGTTATTCACAATATTTGTGTTATGCTGGACGGAATAAAAAAACAGAAACAACAAGAAGGGATTCCAAAATGAGAGTTCAAACAACAAAAGGAAATTACTTGACCTCCGTACTCATAATGGCTTCCGGGAGTATTTCTAAGAAATTAGGGATACCCGGTGAAGAGAAATTTAAAGGCAGGGGAGTATCTTATTGCGCAATCTGCGACGGTCCTCTTTATAAAGATAAGGATGTAGCTGTTATAGGTTGCGGCAATTCTGGATTACAAGAGGGAGAAGCGATTCTTAAATATGCGAAAAGTGTAACCTTTGTAGAATTTTTGCCTAATTCTATGTTTTTAGAGGGCCTTGTTGATATGGACAAAGCAGATTACATCAAGACAGATGATGATATGAAGGCAAAAACCGACGGCATCTATGCAGTAGGAGATGTGCGTTCAAAGAAAGTTCGCCAGATAGATGTTGCCTGCGGAGAGGCAACTATTGCAGCAATATCGGCGAGAGATTGTATAAATAAATTGAAGTAAGAGATGAGAAAAACTGTGTAAAATGTCATATATAAAAATATAGGAGAACGAATGTTTAAACAAATTTTGGCGGAATTAAAAGAACATGCTTCTTTTACTACCTTTGGAGCGATTACGGGAATAGTTATTATGGTGGTTTCGCTAAAATTATCTTATAAAGTTTCATATAATATATTTTATGTGCTCCATCCTTTACATGTGTTTTTAAGCGCATTAGTTACTGCATCTATGTATAAACTCCATACATGTGAGCGCATAAGCGGCAAATGTATAAGCGGCAAATGCAATCTTTGGATTTTACTCATTATTGGTTATATAGGTTCGGTGGGTATCGCTACGTTGAGCGATTCAATTATTCCCTATATAGGTGAAGTAATGCTAAATATGCCTAATAGAGGCATTCATTTGGGATTTATTGAGAAATGGTGGTTGGTAAACCCATTGGCTATAGCGGGAATAATTACAGCTTATTTTTGGCCAAAGACAAAATTCCCGCACGCTGGGCATGTGTTGCTTAGTACGTGGGCTTCCTTATTCCATATCATTATGGCATTGGGTGGTGGGTCTTTAAAATGGTTTTTATATTCAATAATTGGCTTGTTTTTGTTTATTGCGGTTTTGCTCCCGTGTTGTGTAAGCGATATTGTGTTTCCGCTGTTATTTGTGAGAAGAAGTAAAAAATAGAATTAGAGGGTGTTACAATGGAAATTAAGATAACAGATGTAAATTTTAAACAAGAAGTATTGGAATCAGAATTGCCTGTTTTGGTGGATTTTTATGCTGAATGGTGTGGGCCGTGTCAGATGCTTGCGCCGACAATAGAATCAATAGCCAAAGAATACGAAGGCAAAATAAAAGTATGCAAAACCAATATAGATGAAGCCTCTGATACTGCTGCAAAATATGAAGTTATGAGTATACCAACTTTGGTAGTATTTGATAACGGTAAAATTGTAGGTAAAAGTATTGGAGCGGTTTCTGAAACAGAAATTGCAAACATGATTAAACCCTATATTAAAGAGGGAAAATGATGATTTATTTATCGGATTTACAATGCCAGAAAACCTTGGAGTTAGATGATGAAACAGGTATTTAATTATATTTATGGTCCGGTGCCTTCTTGGAGATTAGGAAGCTCTTTGGGTATAGATTTGCTCTCACAGAAAGAAAAAATTTGTAATTTTAATTGTGTTTATTGTCAGCTTGGCTCTGCGGTAAAATATACGGTTGAAAGGAAGATTTATGTTCCTGTTGGAAAGGTTATTGAAGAATTGGAATCAATGCCTAATACAAAAATAGATTATATTACTTTTTCCGGAAGAGGAGAACCAATTTTGGCGAAAAATTTAGGAGAGGCAATAAAAGCAATAAAATTAAGTCGTAAGGTTCCGGTTGCAGTTTTGACTAATTCAACTCTCTTATATAACGATGAGGTAAAGAAAGAGCTATCCTTGGCGGATTTTGTAGTAGCTAAATTAGATGCTTTTTCTACGGAATCTTTACAAGAAATTAATAGGTCTGCTAAAGCAATAAAATTTAAGAGTATTTTAGAAGGGATAAGAGAATTTAAAAAAGGTTATCAGGGAAAGTTAGCTTTACAGATAATGTTTATAGAGCAGAATAAAAAACACGCAAGTGAAATTGCACGAATAGCAAGAGAGATTAATCCTGACGAAGTTCAAATAAACACGCCACTTAGACCATGTAGGGTAAATCCTTTGCCTAAACAAGAATTAGATAAAATAAAAACATACTTTGAAGGTTTAAATGTAGTATCTGTTTATGAAGCCGAAATTAAGAAGGTTAAGCCGGTAAGCAATAAAGATACACTAAAAAGAAGAGGTAAGGTTTAATGTTATGAGGAAAATTGATGATATAGAATCATTAGTAATAAAAAAGTATCCTGATAAAATCTTAAGAAAGAATTCTATTGGGGTGGAAGAGATTACCGATAAAGAAACGGAACTTTTCAAAAAAATGCTTTTTACCATGAAATGTTTTGATGGTATTGGGTTAGCTGCTCCACAGATTGGCATATCGGAAAAATTAATTGTTGCGGAAGTTGAAGAAAAAACTATAAAATTAGCCAATCCTGAAATTATCAAGGTAAGGGGAGTTGATAAAATGGTAGAGGGCTGTTTAAGTATACCGGATTTTACTGTTGAAATAGAAAGGTCATATGAAGTTATAGTAAAAGGACTAAATGAGAAAGGGAAAAATGTTCAGATAGAAGCCGAAGGACTTTTGGCAAGAGTATTGCAACATGAAATAGACCATCTTCATGGGAAATTAATTATTGATTATTCATAATTGGGATGGATTAAAATTTAAAGTAAAAGTTAAGAGGGTTAAAAATGGAACTGATTAAAGGTTTAATTAAAGAGGAATTTATAGAATGAAAACTCATTTGGATTGCATCCCCTGTTTTTTAAAACAGACAATTGAATCGGCGCGAATTACAGGTGCTGATGAGAAGTTGCAGAAGAAAATTATAGATGAAGTCTGTAAAATCATTCCGGATTTTTCTTTTGAGGCCTCTCCTCCGCAAATGGCTGTAAAGATTCATAAAATTATAAGAGAACTTACTTCTAACAAAGATCCATATAAAAAAATTAAGCAGGATTCACAAAAGTTGGCTCTTGGTATGTATCCGTATCTAAAAGAACAAGTTACCAAAGCGGATGATGCCCTTTCTTCTGCGGTTAAAATTGCTGCTATAGGAAATGTTATAGACCTTGCCGTAAATGATGTTGCAACAATAAACAGAAAATTAGAAGATATCTCAAATCATGAATTTGCGATTTTTGATTACGGGCAATTTACAAATGCTTTAAATAATGCAAAAACGATTCTTTATCTTGGAGATAATGCAGGTGAAACTGTTTTTGACAGGGTATTGCTTGAAGAAATGCCGAAAGATAAAAAAACATATTATGCAGTAAGAGGTTATCCTGCGATAAATGATGCATTAGAAGAGGATGCTATAGAGGCAGGGATAGATAAGTATGCGGAAATAATATCAAATGGTTCAGATGCTCCCGGAACTTTTTTAAATTCTTGTTCTAAGGAGTTTTCAGATATTTTTCTTAACGCAGATATGATAATAAGCAAAGGACAGGGCAATTTCGAGTCTTTATACGGTAGCGATTATCCGGTCTTTTTTATCTTTATGATTAAGTGTCCACCTGTAGCAAAAGAATTGAATGCTAAGATTGAAAATTTGATATTAAAGAGTGGAAGGGAATAAGGAGTAGGTGAATTGGATAAATTTGAGATGATTGATAAAGCTAGAAAAATATTAGGGTTAGGTGAAGAAACTAATAGAGAAGAGATTAAAGGAAAATATAGAGAATTAATGAAAAAATATCATCCTGATAAAACATCCAATAATCAAGAATATTTAGAGAAAACTAAAAATATAAATTGGGCTTATAAAGTAATTACGTCTTACTGCGATGAATATAAATTTTCTTTTAGTAGACAAGAGGTTGAAAGAATGAATCCTGATTTAAAATTAAACAGACAATTTGGAGACGATTGGTTAGCAAAGGGAAATAAATGATTATTACTATTGTAAGCGGCAAAGGCGGTACAGAGGCAAGACCTTGGTATCAACAAGTCTTGTTTTGTCATTAAAAGAACCGATCCATCCCGTTAGAGATAAAATATCTGAGGTGTCTAACGGTTGCCTTGGGCAACCTATCTCTAACGGGATCCAATTTCTGGATTGTGACATTGAAGAACCTAATGCTCATATTTTCTTAAAGTCTGAAATTAAAGAAAGGGAAAAAGTTTATTTACCTAAGCCGATTGTAGAAGAGTCTAAATGTACAGGATGTTTTTAATATGATTAGAGATGGAAAACTTAATTAAGGAGGAGATGCTATGAATAAAAAAGTAGATATACTTATTGTTGGCGCAGGTCCTGCTGGAATGGTTAGTGCTGTTACAGCCAGGAGATATTATCCGGATAAGAATATTTTGGTGATAAAAAATGTAACTACTGGATGTATTCCCTGCGGTATTCCCTATATGTTCTCTAGCTTAAAGAATCCCCAAGATAATATTTTAGGAACAGATAGTCTGATAAAAAATAATATTGAAGTGGTAGATGATGAGGTGACTAAGATTGGCAGAGAGAAAAAGAGCGTAGAAACAAAAAATGGTAATGAGTATGTATACGAGAAATTGATTTTAGCCATGGGTTCTTCTCCTGTTATTCCGAAAATCCCCGGCATTGATAAAAAAGGTGTGTATCCTCTATACAAAGATATGGATTATCTTAAAACCTGTGTTGAAGAGATTAAAAAGGCAAAAAACGTTTTAATAATCGGCGGGGGATTTATAGGTGTAGAGTTCGCGGATGAAATTTCAAAGATACAGGGTATTAATGTGTATTTAGTGGAAACTTTGCCCTGCCTGTTAGCAAATTCTTTTGATGAAGATTTTTCTTTGTTGGTTGAAGAAAAGCTTAAAAATAAAGGCGTCAAAATTCTTCTTAACACAAAAGTTGTAGAAATTTCAGGGAAAGAGAAAGTTGAAGGAGTGCGGTTTGAAAACGGCGAAAAGTTAGAAGTAGATAGTATTATTTTAGGGATAGGGGCAGTTCCTAATACAAAGCTTGCAACTGATGCGGGTTTGGATTTGGGCAAGGGTAAGGGGATATGGGCAGATGAATATATGCGTACTTCTGATTTTGATATTTTTGCGGTGGGCGATTGCGTGGGGAAAAGAGATTTTTATACGCGAAGGGACACCGCAGTTATGCTGGCCTCAACCGCTACCGCAGAAGCAAGAGTCGCAGGCGCTAGTCTTTACCAGTTAAAGGTTGTCCGTGAAAATAAAGGGACAATCGCAATTTATTCCACTTATGTAGATGGTTTGGTTTTAGGTTCTGCAGGGCTTACTCAAACAAGCGCTAAGAAGGAAGGTTTTGAAATCATTACAGGCAATGCTGAAGGCGTAGATAAACATCCGAAAAGTTTACCCGGAGTAAGTAAAATAAAGGTAAGACTGATTTTTTCCCGTCAATCAGGGATACTTATGGGTGGACAAGTTTCAGGCGGCATATCGGCTGGAGAGATGATTAATATAATTGGCATGGCTATACAACAACGGGTTTCCTTAACTGAATTGGAAACTTTGCAGATGGCAACTCATCCCTGTTTAACAAGTGCACCTACTATGTATCCGATTGTATTAGCAGCTCAGGATGCATCAGGGAAATATAATATATGATAAAAGAGTTTCACAATAAATGCTTTGGCTGTGGTGAATATTCTCCGCACGGGTTGAAATTGAAATTTTCTCTTCATGGCGGTGTGCTTACAGGCGAGTTCAAAATATCTTCGGATTATCAGGGGTATGATGATATAGTCCACGGCGGTATCATAACTACGATTCTCGACTGTAGTATGGTAAATCTGTTTTTGCAAAAGGACGGGTTATCGTTAAAAACAGCTAAATTGAATGTGAGTTTCAGAAGAAGTCTTCCCGTGAACGAAAATTTTATTGTTATTGCGGTTACCGATGATACTGCAAGACACTTTTATAAGGCAAATGCCAAAATAAAAATAGGCGATACGGTTTTTGCCGAGGCAGAAGGATATTTCAGGATATAACAAATGAAACAAATATTAATAATCAGCGGTAAAGGCGGCACAGGCAAAACGGTAGTAACCGCTTCATTTGCAGTTCTTGCCAAAAATAAGGTAATGGTTGATGCGGATGTGGATGCGGCTAAT
>JAGLSL010000002.1 GCA_023135785.1 bacterium | reverse complement strand
AAAGAAAGAGACCTTATCTGAAGAAAAGGTTCCGTTTGAAACAGTTTCAACTCCTTTTTCAATCTTTACATCAGCCGATAAAGATATTTGCCCGTCATACTTTATTCCTGGGGAATGTTTTTCTAATAAGGATTCTAAATTTAAAAGATTCAGGTCTTTTGCATTTATATGGAAACTGTCTATTTCAGCACAAAAACCCTTTACATGCGTGGAAAAAGTAATAAAAAAAGATATGAGAAAAATAACTACAAAAGCTTCAACTCTTCGCATTGTCCGCCTCGCCAAAGACCATTGGGATCTCTCTGGTTGAACAAGAGACAAGCATTGAGAGGTAGATAGCGAGTCCAAGTCCAGCCTTAATCACACTTTCTTCAACTCTGGACGATTTATCCATGTTTGCGCCAATATATTGATTACATTACCACATAAGAAATATAATACCAATCCCGATGGGAAATTATAAAAGATAAATAGCATAAAAATAGGAAACATCAACATCATCGGCTGAGATGTCCCCGTGCTTCCTGAAACCTTTTGCTGTACAAAGGTTACCCCAGTCATTATTATAGGCAGAATATTGATGGCTGATCCAATATAGGGGAGACTGAAGGGCAAAGAAAGGGCATCCGGTAGCGAAAGATCTTTTATCCAGAAGATGAAAGGAGCACCTCTTAGTTCAATAACAGAGCGTAAGGTCATGAACAAGCCTATGAAAATAGGTAATTGAAGTAGCATTGGCAAGCACCCTCCCGCAGGATTTACTTTATGCCGCCGATATAGCTCCATAACCTCTTTGTTCATTCTTTGAGCATCATCCTTAAATTCCTTCCTTAGCTTTTCCATTTCGGGTTGTAATTTACGCATTTCTTTCATTGACCTAAAACTTTTCAAAGAAAGAGGAAGAAGAATAAGGTTAATAAGAACAGTCAAGAGAATTATTGCAACTCCGTAATTGTTGGTAAGCCTATGGAAGAATTTAAGAATATGGACTATACGAAAAAGGTTCCCAAAGAGCCCATAATCAACTATTTTCGATGTTTCCCGTCCAATCTGATATAAATTCTCCAGTTTCTTGGGGCCTAAATACATCTGGAAAGAAAATTCTCTTGTTTGCGAAGGGCTAAGGGAAGGTATAGCTACTTTTAATCCTATTGTCTTTTCTTCGCGTTCATTCTTGTGTATGTAAGCGCTTTTGACATCTCCGTTGGGTATTAAAATTTTTGCAAAATACTTATTCTGCAAAGCCACCCAACCAATTTGTCCATATACTGTTTTTTCCACAATTTTGTTTTGAGAGCCCCTGCCAAATTTCTCTCGTTTTAATTGGTTGTCGACAAAAACTGCAGGTTCAAATTTGGTATAAGCGCGAATGCCATCGTCAATACCCACATCCGGGCCACAAGTTATGAGGAAATTATTGTTTTCAAAAACACTGGAGCCAATATTCTCCACTATAATTTTTACGTCTACCAAATATGAATCCGGCTCGAAAACAAATTCCTTTTTAATCGCGATAACACCCGGTATTTCCTGGATTAGTTGGACTCTACCTGATCCCGTCCTTACCAATTTGTAATTGTTTTTCTCCGACCATATTAATGTGTTGTTTTTGTCTATGATTTTCAAGAAAGGGGGTAGGGAATCATGGTAAAGCTCGCTAAAAGATATTAATTCAACACCTTTGTCTTCGGCAGGTTCTTTTAGCTGTGAAACCTCATATCTTAATTTTTCTATCGAATATAAAACGGGTGAATTTATCTCTGCATCCCGAGACCTTGACTGTTGACGAAATTGTTGCTGTGCCTTTTGCAATTTCTGCTCTAATTGTCCAACTCCGACGTCTCTTGTTTCATATTCATTTAATTTATAGCTTCTAATTCCGCCCTTTTCTGAGAGCAAAGCAGTATATAGAGGCAATTTGATTGCAATTTCTTCAGATTTAGTAATTTCAAATGCCGCTTCATTTAATAACCATTCTGTTTTTTCTTCGCTTTTTTCTTGGCTTTCTTCTAATTGTCCTTGCTTTTTAGGTTGGGGAGCATTAATAAACGAAAAAGCGAAAAGAACAATGATTATTAGAAAAACAGCCAATATTAATCTTTTTTCCATAAAATAAACCTCACTTTGCTTGACCCGCAAAGAAATTTATCTGCCCGCCAACCCTCCTGCCAAATATTGGCGGGCAAGGACTCAGCAAGCGGGTTTCTAACGGGTCTTTTGACTACGATTACACTCCGATATCATGTCGAAAAAAATTCAGTGATTAAAATAATTCTGTTTAAACCTTCTATCCCCAAATCACTTCACTGGATCATAACCCCCGGGGTGAAACGGGTGACACTTAAAAATTCTAACCAATGCGTAAAAAACACCCTTCAGTGAACCTTTTTTTTCTATAGCTTCATAAGCGTACTGGGAACAACTCGGATAGAAACGGCAACATTTTAACGATAATGGGGAAACAAAACGTTTATAAAAAATCAACAACTTTAATAAGACTACCCGAATGTCCATATGCAGTATAGAGTGACAAAACTTCCAAAACCCTCTTTTTCCCCTTCGGAAAATTTTCCATCAGAGGCAGTTGCCGGCAACAGAAACTAAACCTTTTAGTCTATCGAAATTCTTTTCCTGCCTTTCTTTCGACGTCTGGTTAAAATCTTTCTGCCATCTTTACTTTTTAATCTCTTTAAGAAGCCATGAGTTCTGTTTCTCTTCCTTTTAGATGGTTGATAAGTTCTTTTAGGCATTGTTTTTCTCCTTTTGAATTAACAGGGCATTATAAGATAACCCTCCCTAATCGTCAAATTTTATATGATATCAAATCAAAACAACATAAGGGCCGCTTGCTTAGGATAAATTTTCTACGCAAGGCATACAGGAATAAGTTGTTTTGGCAGAAAACCTTATCTGTTTATAAAAAACAATCCTGCCCGCTTCCACAAGGCAGGCGGATATGCCTAAACTTTAAATTTATTGATATCAACTTCTTTGCCAATAACCATCAAAACGCTATCCGGTTTTATTTTGACATCAGCTTCCGGTATCAAATGCAGTGTGTCCTGAAGCACATCCTTTACGGCAATGACTTCGACATTATATTTGTTGCGCAATTGAAGCTCCTTCAACGATTTCCCAACGAAATTATCAGGAACAGCAATTTCCACTATGCTGTATTCGGAAGCAAGCGGAATATGCTCAATAAGATTAGGTATTGTTAACCTGTGAGCTAATCTTACTGCCTCTTCTTTTTCCGGATAAATAATCTCCATTGCTCCTATTAACTTTAATATTTGCCCATGGTCATCATTTATTGCTTTCACTATAATCTTTTTAACTCCCAATTCTTTTAAATAAAGCGTGGTCAAGATGCTTGATTCTATTTTGTCCCCCAAACTTACAATAGCCGCGTCAATATCATTACTTATAAATTCTGACAACGCCTCTTTCTCCTTAACGTTTACAACAACTGCCTGAGTTACCTTATCTTTAATTTGTTCAATTTTTTTACTGTTTGCATCTATGGCTAGCACCTGATTTCTCTGTTCAAACAAAGAAATTGCTACATTGTGCCCGAAATTACCCAACCCTATTACCACAAATTGTCTCATTGTAAACCCTCCTCTATAACAGAAAACAGATGACAGATGACAGAGAACAGAAAAACAAGAATGGAAACACAATAGAAATAAGGTAGATATGCAGTGGAAACACGTAGTAGACAAACAATGTATTTCAACATATTTCCATGTATTTCGATTATATTTCTTTCTTATTTTCTAATATCTGTCTTCTGATTTCTGGTTTTATATCATCCCACCAATACATCCGCTTCGGAATATTTAAATCTTGCTGGCTTTGGTTTGCCCACAAGCGAAAAACCAATAGCCAATGGCCCCATTCTTCCAACTAACATTGTAATGGATATAACAATTTTGCCAACATCGCTAAGAGACGAAGTAATCCCCATAGACAAACCTACATTACCTAAAGCTGATACTACCTCAAATAAAACCTTAAGAAAAGCGGCTTTTTCTGTAAAAACCAATATTCCCGTAGCAAGAACGACCCACAAAACAGCAATAGCGCTTATTGCAAAAACTTTATTTACTACTTGCGAGGAAATTCTTCTCTTAAAAAGATTAATGTTTTCTTTACCTGTTAAAAGTGAAAAAAGAAACATTAGTATTATTCCAAAAGACACTGTTTTAATTCCTGCTCCCGTACCTCCGGGAGAAGCTCCCACAAACATTAACAAAATTATCGCAAATAGACTTGAAGACTTCATAGCTCCAATATCAACCGTATTAAAACCCGTAGTAGTGGAGGCGGATATTGATTGGAAAACAGAATTAAGCAACACTTCGCCTGCCGGGGATGGATTAACTTTTATTTGTGAAACAAAAATAATAACAGCGCCCAAAAACATAAGCATTACCGACATCAATAGAACAAATTTACTATGGACGGTCAGGATAGGCATCCTTTTTGTTTCAATCGCCTTCTTGCCTGAGGCATAGATATCATACAATACAAAAAAACCGATAGCGCCTGCGATACAAACAATATTGACAATTAAATTTATAGCGATATTTGTCCTATAAGCGCTAAAACTTGTCGAAAAAAGACTAAATCCCGCAGTGCAAAAAGCTGAAATTGAATGAAAAACTCCATAATATATCGCCTCTTTTAAGGGGAAAAAACTATTCCAACGAAAAGCCAATAGCGCCGCTGCGATAAGTTCAATAATAAAAGTAAAAATAATCACTACTTTCACAAATTTGAGCATATCTATTGAACTGGGACGCGCTAGGGATTCATTTAAAAGTATTCTGCTGTTAAAAGACATCCTCCCGCCTACACCCAAAATAATTAAAGCAATAAAAATCATATATCCCAGGCCACAAATCTGAATAAGAACAAGGATAACTGTTTGGCCAAAAAATGAATAAAATTTACCCGTATCGGCAACTATTAAACCGGTAGTCGTAACGGCAGAAGTAGAAGTAAATAAAACATCGACAAAAGATTGCGTAACGTTTCCAGATGTTGCAATAGGCAAAGAAAGCAAGAACGTTCCCGTTACAATCATCAAAATAAATCCCATTAATAAAGTTTGGGCAGGCGTAATCCTTTTCCAAAACTTTTGCGAATTTATCATGGTATTAATTCAGAAGACAGAAACCAGATGTCAGACAACAGATATGAGAAATTATATTTTCCCTGTCTTCTGTATTCTGTTATTTTATCAGTCGGGGCGACTGGATTCGAACCAGCGACCTCTTGAACCCCATTCAAGCGCGCTAACCAAACTGCGCCACGCCCCGTTATTCAATCAGTTATCATATATCACAACCAACAACCTTCCCGAACGCTTTCGGGACGCGCTAACCATCCGCCACTACTACTCTGGCGGATGACCGCCAACATTTCAATGGCGGTCAAACTGCGCCACGCCCCGATTTTAATCAGCTATCATATGTCACAACCAACAACCTTCCCAAACGCTTTCGGGACACGCTAACCATCCGCCACTACTACTCTGGCGGATGACCGCCAACGTTTCAATGGCGGTCAAACTGCGCCACGCCCCGGTATAACAAACAATAATATAAAAAATTACAATTTAGGTGGAAATACAATGGAAATATCTTGAAATACTTTGAAATAAATCGCCTCGCTACAATGTATTTCTATCATATTTCTACGTATATCTATTTATATCCCTTTTATATTTTTTTACCTGTTTACTATTTCCAATATCGATTCAAGCTCTTTTTTCACAAGATTAATTATATCTTTTGTGTTTCCTGAAATTTCTCCTCTTTGAGCTTCCTTTATTTTCCTTTTTACGCCCCCTGCCTTATATTTTTTATCATATATTAACTCTTTTATCTTTTTTATCAACTCTAAATCCGTATTTTTATATCTTCTTTTCCCGCGGGAATCTCTTTCAGGGCGAAGGAGATTATACTTTTTTTCCCAATAACGAACTATATGTGGAGCAACTCCTGTATGTTCGCTTGCTTCTTGAATAGAATAAAATAATTTTGAATTCATAATAACCCGTTCGCTTCGCTTGCACAGTAATCACATATAAGATTTATCATTCATAATCTTCCAATAGGAATATATGAAAAGCCCATTCGTTTCATTTTTGGGGGGTCATAAATATTTCGGCCATCGGCTATTATCGGTTTTTTTAAAGATGCCTTGATTTTTAATAAATCCGGGTGTAAAAAATCTTTCCACTCAGTAAGAATAAGCAATGCGTCAGCCCCCTTTATTGCTTCATAAGGACATTTACTATACATAATCTTGGGGAATATCTTTTTCATATTATCCATAGTTTTAGGATCAAACGCACGAATATTTTTAACTTTTCTCTTTATAAGTTCCTTAATAATATAGGTAGCCGGAGCCTCTCTTGTGTCATCTGTTTCCGGCTTAAATGATAATCCCCAGATTGCAATTGTTTTGCCTTTAAATTTTCCGATAACTTTTTCTAGGCGTTTTATAAAATGCATCCTGCGTTCTTCGTTTATGTTGCGGACTTCTTCAATTAATTTAAAATTACAACCGCTTTTTTTACCTATGTGTATAAAAGCCGATACGTCTTTGGGAAAACATGAACCGCCATAGCCGATACCCGCTTTTAAAAAGTCTTCTCCGATACGTTTATCAAGCCCCATACCTTTTGCAACCTTTACGACATCTGCGCCTGTCTTTTCGCATAGATTTGCCAACATATTTGCAAACGATATCTTCATTGCAAGAAAAGAATTGGATGCATGTTTTATAAGTTCCGCCGATTTAATATCCGTCATAAGAATCGGCGCATTTAGCGGCGAATAAAGTTGGACAAGATAAGATGCCGCTTTTTGCGAAGATACGCCAATGATAACCCTATCTGGGTGCATAAAATCATGAATAGCAGCTCCTTCTCTCAAAAATTCAGGGTTTGATGCAACATCAAATTCTACTCCTTTTGGAGCTTGTTTTTTCAAAGTTTTTAAAATCCATTCGCCCGTTTCTACCGGAACAGTAGATTTCTCCACCACAAGTTTATAACCGTTAAGCGCCTGCGCAATTTGCGAAGCGGTTTTTTTGATTGCCGACATATCGACTTCACCTGTTTTGCGCGATGGAGTCCCGACGCATATAAATATTATTTCAGAAGCCAAAACTGCGCTAATAGTGTCTCCCGAAAACGAAAGCCGCCCTTCGATATAGTTGGAGTGCACCAACTTGTCTAATCCGGGTTCATAGAAAGGGATTTTGCCGTCTTTAAGTGTCTGTAGCTTTTTTTTGTCGTGGTCAACACATATTACGTCATGCCCAAGCTCTGCAAAACAAGCTCCTGTAACTAGCCCTACATGACCTGAGCCAATAACCGTTATTTTCATTTGTTTACCCCTTTCGTCTCCAGATATCAGATTTTACGAAGGACAAAGCAAGAGGGACAATGGACGAAAAAACATCTCTCGTCCTAACAAACAAAGTGAGTGGTCGTCTCTCGTTTCATGCTCTGTTCTCTGTCTTTATAAAATATAACGCGAAAGATTTTTGTCTTTCACTATATCTTTTAATTTATCCCTGACGTATTTTCTGTTGATATTAATTTTTTTACCTTTTAGTTCCGGACCCCGGAAAGAAATGTCTTCCACCACCTTTTCCATTATCGTATAAAGTCTTCTTGCCCCTATATTTTCGGTTTGCTCGTTTACGGTTTGTGCAATAGAAGATAATTCATCAACAGCATCGGTCAAAAATTTTACATTTATTCCTTCGGTTTTAAGAAGCGCCGTGTATTGTTTAATTAAAGAATTATCCGGCTCTATCAATATTCTCTTAAGGTCTTGCTTGTTTAGACTTTTCAGTTCAACCCTTATAGGAAACCTTCCCTGAAGCTCCGGGATTAAATCGGAAGGCTTCTTTGCATGAAATGCGCCTGCAGCAATAAATAAAACGTGGTCGGTTTTCACCACGCCGTACTTGGTAGTAACCGCTGTCCCTTCTATGATCGGCAGAAGGTCTCTTTGAACACCTTCCCTGGAAATATCAGGCCCGTGAGCCGATTCTCTGCCTGCCACTTTATCAATTTCATCAATAAATATAATGCCTGAATTTTCCGCTTTTGATATGCCTTCTTTTATAACCGTATCCATATCAAGCAGTTTATCCACTTCTTCCTGAATAAGAATTTTGCGCGCCTGTGATATTGTTGCTTTTCTGTTTTTCTTCTGCGGCGACATCGCCTTGCCAAACATCTCTTGGAAATTTATTCCAAACTCTTCTATGCCCGAAGAAGAGAAAATTTCAATTAACGGCATAGCGCTTTTTTTAACTTCAAGCTCAATTATTCTCTTGTCTATCTTTCCAGACAAAAGCTGCGCCCTCATTTTCTCGCGCACTCGTTTTCTTTGTAATTCTGATTTTTTATTATCGCCGGAAACTGCCTTGCGTAACGGAGGAAGAAGTAAATCTAAGATTCTTTCTTCGGTCAATTCCTTGGCTTTAGCTTCGACTTCTTTTCTTTTTTCGGCTTTTACCATGTTGATAGATATGTCCACCAAATCGCGCACCATTGATTCTATATCTCTGCCGACATATCCGACTTCGGTATATTTTGACGCTTCCACTTTCAAGAACGGCGCCTGAGCCAAACGCGCCAATCTACGGGCAATCTCGGTTTTTCCAATGCCGGTTGAGCCAATCATAATAATGTTTTTCGGGGCGACTTCATCGCGTAAATCCTGCGACAGTTTCTGTCTCCTCCAACGGTTACGCAAAGCAATAGCCACGCATTTCTTCGCTTCGTTTTGTCCGATTATATATTTGTTTAACGATGCGACAACTTCTCTTGGAGTAAGAACTTCGCTCATAATTCTGCCACCTCAATCTCTTTATTGGTATAAATACAAACGGTAGAAGCTGTTCGAATCGCTTCTTTTACAATATCTTTTGCCTTGAGATTAGAATGTTTAATCAAAACTCTTGCTGCCGACAAAGCATACGGACCGCCGGAACCAATGGCAATGATTCCGTCATCCGGCTCCATTACGTCTCCGTTACCTGAAAGCAAAAAACTCTTTTCCTTGTCCGCTACGACAAGTAATGCTTCAAGTTTTCTTAAGACCCTATCCGTTCTCCAGTCTTTTGCCAATTCCAAAGCAGCTCTTTGTAAATTTCCGCTGAATGCTTCTAATTTCGTCTCAAATCTCTCAAATAAGGTAAAAGCGTCTGCTGTTGAACCTGCAAATCCCGCAAGTATCTTATTGTCATACATTTTTCGTATCTTCTTGGCTTTATGTTTTAAAATTGTATGTTGCAAAGTAACCTGACCGTCTCCGCCAATAGCTACCTCACCTTTATGTCTTACTACTACAATCGTTGTGGCATGCATGATATTAAATCCTCCTCACCGCCCGTTTAAATAGGCAGATAATCACGTTGATTATAACACAAGAGGGTATTGATTTTTAGATTATACACGGGATTTAAAAAGCAAGAAGAGAGAGGAGAATACTAGGACATCAGAAAATCAGGGCTTAAATAAATTAGGAATGTTTTTTCTATTCTTGGTTAATTGGTGAAGGACCGAATTCTCTCTCTCTTTCAAAACTTCGTCTCATAATTTCTTTGTATTGTGTCTTATCCAACGATTCAATGGGCCAATAAATAATATCGGATGTTGTTTCTTTTGTGAATGCGAGTGATCCTCCGGGTCTGTGTACTCCACCATTATCTATTTAGCAAGTTTCTTTTATTTAACCTTACCAACCTCTTCAATGAGAAGGTCACCCAATTGTATGCCCTTAATTGCTTCCGCTGGAATAGATACATTTATACCATTTACTGTATTTGATATAGTAGTAGACCATCTCACATTGCCCGAAATATCTACTGCTTTTACCTTAATAAGGTCATGTTTTCCTGAATACATTGCACAAACAATATAATCTCTATCGGAATCAATAAACTCATTTGTCTGCATGTAGTAAAAATTGTTGTTGAAATTGACAGATATGTTTTTAGAGAAGGTTATAGCTCCATCCCAGTCCACACTGGCAATTTTTAATTTGTGCAAACCATTGCCGAAACTATGACTTTCAAGAACAGCTTCGCCCGAATAACCCGAACACCAAATTTCTTCTATATACTCACCATCCATAAATAAAAAGAGAGAGTTAGTGTTATCTGGATAGCCGGTGGCACTAATCCCAACAGTACCAGAAATGTTGTTGTTCAGATTTAGAACAGTTTCCTCCATCGTATGGACAGAAATGTCGATAGCTTTTTCCGTATTTGAAACCTCGAAATTAGGATAATGAAAACCGATATCTGTTGTATCGGCATCAACATTTTCCTGTAATGAAGTTGTTGAACAGATAAGCTGAGCGTTTTGAGTAATATCACCAAATCCTGCGTCTATAAATGGGCAATCCTGTTTCAGGAAACATGGTTCAAGTGGACTTTTTCCTTTAACATAGGGAAACTCTTTCGCAACAATTGGCTTAGTTTCTTTCAATTCTTTGTTTTTGTTCTGTTTATTTCCGTAGTAACCATTATTCTGAATAAAATCTACTACATAATATCCGTCAACTAAATTGAGCCCGTATTTTTGCGAATTAGATACAACATTATTTACAATATTAACAACTCCAGCATCTTCTTCAAGAGCTGAGCCATAGATAGTTATGCCAGAATCTTGGTAAAAATCACATGTGTTGTTTGTTATTAAAATCTTGCTATCTCTATCTACTGCACCACTATCGGATGCCATATAGATATTAATCCCGCTATAATAACTTCCAAAGATTTGGTTGTTAACGATATCTGTAAGTTCAATGCCAGATTCACCAATTCCATAAACACAATAATGCACACGGTTATTTTGTATGGGATAATCAAGCCCGATATTATTAGTAGCAATACCAACATATGCAAATTCTATAACTGAATATGTTATTTTTGTAGAGATTGAAGCGGTCTGGTCAATATAAATTGCGCAGTAATAATCCGCATATCCCGGTGTGGTAGCATCTGAAGTGAAAGTTATTAAATTATCAGGAGTTCCCCTTGCGACTAATGTCCCGCCGTTATTTACAAATAACGCACCTGAACTACCATATTGAACAACAGTTCCGGGTTCAATTATCAACAACGCCTGAACATTTACATTTGCCGTAACATGATATACGTTACCGGATTCCCAGATAGTATTAATTGTTATATTTGTGTCTATTTCTATAACTTCTTTCGTTTGCTCAATGCGCTGTGTAAAATTATTTAACTGCACTTTGCCATTGCTAATAGCACATATACCTCCTCTTGAAGCATCGGGCTTCATCTTAAGTTTTTTGCCTGCCCACTCTCCTTTGTCGAGAGCAGGCGGGAAAGATTTAAAATCTTCAGGACTAAAAACATTCTTTGCCTCATCTTCAGGACAAACGATACGAGCACCCAGTCCTATTATTTGGTTAAGAGCTAGTGAAGCACTTATTTGGACAGATGAATTTCCGTCTTTCCGGAGCGCAATTAAAGGTTTTACTGCACGCATGTCTTTTATTTTTCCTAATGCTCGTGCTGTACTACTTCGAACATTCGGATTCTTATCCTTCAGAACAGAAACAAGTGGCTCTACTGCCCTTAAATCGCCTATATCGCCCAATACTCTTGCTACATTTATTCGAATATTTCCATCTTTCAATAAAACATTGATAAGAGGTTCTATTGCTCTTGGGTCGCCTATGTCCCCTAATGCCGAAGAGGCACCTATTCTAACAAAGTCATTTTCTTCATCATTCAGCAAAGCAGCAATGAGTGGTTCTACGACAGAAGGGTCTTTTATCTTGCCAAGCGCCTTTGCCGCAACTCCCCTGTTCTCAAATGAATCCCCCTCCTTTAAAATTTTAATAAGCGGTTCTATTGCACGTGTGTCGCCTATTTCTCCCAATGCTGCTATTGCACTATTCCTGACTCGCAAAGTTTCATCGTTTAGAACAGAAATAAGTGGCTCTACTGCGCGAGGGTCTTTTATTTTACTAAGCGCCTCTGCTACAAAATGTTTTACATGTTCACTTTTATCATCCAATAAGACGGTAATTAATGGCCCCACTGCCCGAGAGTCCTTTATAGCCCCTAATGCTCTCGCCGCACTCACTCTAATATGCTCATTTTCATCTTTTAATAAAATATCAATGAGTGGTTCTATAACACGAGGGTCTTTTGTATTATAAGCTCTTTGTGCCGCGCGTCTTCGGATATCAGAATTTTCATTTCCTAAATCTTTAATCAAAAGCTCTACTGCGCGAGAATTTTCATCCCCTTTCTTAACAACTTCCCCCTTATGTTTACACGATATAAGCGTTACTAAAAGACACAGGGAGATTAATAACAGCAATGGTTTTATTTTCATTTTGTTTCCTATACTGCTAATTGAAGTATGTCCATATATTATCACCAATGAGAATCATATGTTGGCATGCAGAAAATTTAGGAAGTGTACAGGTAGCAAGCCAAGCGCTATTAACATCGGTTGCTCCACCTGCGAGAGCGCTCCACCAATCTCTTATAAACCAATTATAAATGATTAAATTCACTCTACCCGTATAATCGTCCCATCCACAGTAAGTCGAATTACCAGCAGGAGGGTAATGTATCCCCACAGCCTCAGCCATATCTTCGTATTTTGCCGAATAGCAGGAATCAAAGAACGTTATCCTGAGCTTTTCAATGCCTGCATAATACCTTGAAGTGGTTAAAGCGGTCATTGATATTCCGTTTTGTTCCCAGCCTTCCGGAAGTTCTTGGTAATCGGGCGGCACATTCTCGCCGTAATCTCTCTTCATAATGGAAAAAATGCGCTTGTTTCCGAAAATTTCTATGAATGTTCTTTGCACTTTTTCTCCTTCTTTGCCAAGTTCACAGTTGCCGTGACCAATATGGTACCAGTGCCGAACATTTTGAGCTCCTGTCAACATATATTCTATATTCTTCTCTGTACATTGGTAATCGTAAAGAATTACATAAGAAAAATCTCTTTCTATACATGCGTCTATCAGTACCCCTATTGCATCATAGATAACTCGCCTCTGTGCAGTTAGTTGCTTGTCCGGTAGTGTTATTAGAACAACGGCGTTTCTAGTATCCTCACTTTTTTTATCAAATGATTCTAACATTTGGGCTTGCCAGTTTTTACTCTCATCAGAAGAGTTTACTTCTCCGAGAAACAACCCCCCAGACACTTCTTCTATAACAATGTCATAAAACATTTTATTTGTAAAAGTTGTAGTAGGAATAGATAGATTTACATTGCCAACCACAGAGTTTGACCAAACAACACTGTCGTGAAAATCAACAATATTTACACTCAAATCATAACTTCCAGAATACATCGCACAGAGGTTATAATCTTTGCTTGGTTTAAAGAAATAACTTGCCTGCATATGGTAAAGCACATTATTGAAATTAACAGGGATATTGGAAGAAAGTGTTATACTCCCATCATAATCAAAACCTACAACTTTTAGTTCGTGCAAACCGTTACTAAATCTATAACTATCAAGACCAATAAAACCAACTTCTTCGTCTCGAAAGCTTGAAATCGGCCCTATATACTCACCATCCATAAATAAGAAGACCTGGCTGGTATTGTCGGTGTATCCGGTGATGCCGATTTCAACAACATCTTCCAAGTTATCCGGGTCGCCGCTAACTTCAACTGAAAGTTCCGCTGGTCCTTCCCCCTCAAAGCCCCAGTTGTTAGCCAACATTGCGTAGTCAATAAAATTAACAAATTCATCACCATTAAAGTTGCCGTCTGCCCAACCTTGCCCGCTCTCTAACCAGTTTGATGAGAGTATGCCTAAGTCAACATTGTCAACTTTGCAGTCAAGATTTGCATCACCGTATTCAGTCCCAAGAAGTGTTCGGAGCATATAGTCCATATCATCCTTATTTACTAATCCATCATTGGTCAAATCGCATATCGGATTATTCGTTCCTGAATTAATCTCGGCATATAATAGGTCAATATCATCTGCATTTACAGTATCATTGTTATTAAAATCGCCTCTTATTCTTATAGTTCCAAAATTGGGATAGTGAAATCCAATATCGGTTGTATCAGCATCAACATTTTCCTGTAATGATGTTGTTGAACAGATAAGCTGAGCATTTTCGGCAATATCGCCAAATCCTGCATCTATAAACGGGCAGCTCTGATCAAGGAAACACATCTCAAGTGGTTCTTCTCCTGTAATATACGGAAATTCTGTTGCAATAACAGGGTCAGTTTCTTCAAATTCCCAATTTTTATTTTGGTTATTCCCATAATAACCTGTATTTAAGACATAGCCCGCCATATAGCCGTCAACAAAGTTGAGCCCATATTGATATGACTCTGAAACAATATTATTTGCAAGCATAATAACGCCTGCGTTTTCTTCCACAGTTACACCATGCACGGTTATGCCTGTATATTGGTAGTAATCGCAGGTATTGTTCTGGATTAGTATGTGGCTGCCGCTGTCTTCTTCTGCAGTTTCAGATGCCATGTATATTTCTATACCATGGTAATAACTTCCAAAAATCTGATTGTTAGCGATATCTGTATGTTCAGTGCCGAACTCGCCAATTCCAAAAGCGCAGTATTGGATATAGTTATTTTGTATGGGACTATCCAATCGGATATTGTTAGTAAAAATACCCACGTATGCAAATTCTATGACTGAATATGTTATTTGTGTGGAAACTGAAGCAGTGTCTTCAATATAAATTGCGCAGTAATAGTCTGAATATCCCGGCGTAGCGGAATCCGAAGTGAAAGTTATCAAATTATTGGGAGTCCCTCTTGCTATTAGAGTTCCGCCGTTATTTACAAATAATGAACCCGAACTACTATATTGAACAACAGTTCCCGGCTCAATTACTAACAATGCCTGAACGTTTACATTGGCTGTAACATGATATACATTACCGGATTCCCAAATGGTGTTGGTTGTTATGTCTGTGTCTATTTCTATAATCTCATCTAATTCAGAGTAACTTATGGAATTGGATGATTGGATATTATTATTCTGCCTATTTGTAAATTCCCATTTTTTGGGTTTACTATTAATCCTGTTCCTTAACGGTTTAATATTAAATTTGTTCTTTTGGAAAATATCAAATTTATGATGGGGATTTTTGAAAGATTTGGGCATGAAACTGTTTTTTGTTTTGTCTTTGGGACAGCGAAAGAGATGCTCTTTATCTTCCTGCGAGTTTTTTTGATTAAATTCTTTTCTTGGTCGCTCTTTGCAAGCAAGAGGATTTTGTTTTGCATAACTTAAGATGTTGAAGCCTAAAAGAATTGCTAAACCAAAAACCAAAACAATAAATAAAAGCCGTCCTTTCATTTTTGCCTCCTGTTTTTAGGATTATAAAAAGAAGTGTTGAGATTGAATTTTGAACAAATTCGTAGGAATAATTGTTCTTTACGCATGGTGAATCTCCACCACCTTACAGCGGTAACTTTTTTACAGGGAAAACTTATTACTTATTTGGTTTTACCACAATTATTATTTTTGTCAAGGAGATTTACGAGCAACAATCCTTTCCCCTATTTCAGCGGCTTTATTTAAGTATTCCAACTTTTCTTTGACTGTTCCTTTTCTATCCATACCGCAGCATAAGAGTTCTAATTTATAGTCGGTATCGATAGTCACAAATAAATTCTTCACGATTGATTTTGCATTTTCAAAAAAGTCTTTTCTATCAGATGCCTCTACGCATATAAAAGCGCCGATTTTTCTCTTTTTTGCCTTATAGGTTTGAAAAATATTCTTCGCAAGCCATAGGCACTGGAACCTATCTATGAACATTTTCGTCTGCGCTGAAACACTTCCGAAAAATATGGGGGAGGCAAGGATTATCGCATCCGCTTTGTTTGTTTCCGAAAACACCTTCTGCCAGTCGTCTTTTATAATACAAACCCCGTCTTTTCTTATATTTTCGCATTCTTGACAGGGGGAAAACTTAAGCTCATTCAGTATAATTTTTTTAGTTTTAGCTCCTTTTCTTCTGGCAACTTCTAATGCTTTATCCAAAAGGATTTCTGTATTTCCACCTCTTCTGGGACTTCCCGATATACCGATTATTTTCATAAATATATTTTATATTTTAGAGATACGTTGAAATACATAGAAATATATTGAGATAAATTGTCTTTTGGCTATGTATTTCAACCATATTTCAACCATATTTCCATTGTATTTCAATTTTTGATATTTCATTTTAGTTCTTACCCCGAACCCCACATGGTTCGGGGTTACTTTATCCATCCACCGCCAATAACCTTATCTTTGTTATAGAACACAACAGCCTGCCCCGAAGTAATGGCTCTTTGAGGTTTATTAAATTTCACTTTTACCAAATCTTTATCCGTAGAAGAAATTACCGCCTCGCTTTCTTTGCTTCCGTATCTTATCCTGGCTTTTACTTTTAACGGCTTTGTTAATTTTTCTATATCTATCCAATTTAGGTTTTTTGCTGTCAGAGTGTCTTGATATAGTTCTTTCTCTTCACCGATTACTATAACATTTTTCTGCTGAACAATATGAATAACATACATCGGTTTTTTATGACACCCCAACCCTTTTCTTTGCCCAACAGTATAAAAAGCGATACCTTGATGCTTCCCAATCGCTTCTCCTTTATTGTTTACTATTAAACCATCTTTGCAGGCATCGTTGAGATGCTTTCTTAAAAATTCCTGCAGGTCGCAATCCTGAACAAAACACACGTCCTGACTTGCGGATTTATCATGAGTTTTTAAGCCGATTTTTTTTGCAAGCTTACGGACATCTTCTTTCGTATAATCGCCAAGCGGAAAAAGGGTATACTCTAATTGTTCTTGGGATAGAGGAAAAAGAAAATATGACTGGTCTTTTTTTTTGTCTTTGCCTTTTTTTAGAAGATATCTTTCGTTTTTCCTATCATATCCAACTTTAGCATAATGCCCTGTGGCAATATAATCCGCGCCCAAAGATTTCGCCTTACGAAAAAGCGCGCCGAATTTTATCTTTTCGTTGCATATGATACACGGATTAGGAGTTTTTCCTCTTGCATATTCCGAGTAGAAATATTTTATGACTTTTTCCTTAAATTCTTTTCTGTAATCAAACGAATAAAACGGAATTCCAAGTTTTTGACAAACGCCTCGAGCATCTTCCCTGCCTTGGCTACCACAACCTCGTCCATGCTCTTCCATACCAAAGAGCTTTAAATTTACCCCTATAACTTCATAGTTCGCTTTTACCAATAAACTCGCAGCTACAGAAGAATCTACTCCCCCGCTCATAGCCACCACGACTCTTTTTTTGCTCAACATTTATCTAAATCCGGTAGTTTTTGTAAATCTACAGTGCTCTTATTTCCCATTTACAGAGTGGGCAGGTGAGAAGTTAGACAATAAGCATCATTATCAAGAATACGGTAAGGATAAAGAACAGAATAGACATTAGAAGTTTTATTAGAGCAATATTCCCACCCAAAATATCGCTTAAACGGACAGCGGTTGTGCCCCAATATGCCAATATAAAAATTACAATAAGCGGCGCGATAAACATAAAGTTATATATTAGAAGATACGTATAGGCAACGAATCTGTATTCACTAATGCCTGTTGCGTAAACAATCGTTGGCAAATATACCTGCCCTGTACATGACAATTCTAATATTGAAACTATAAAGCCGGTAATAAACGCTGCCAAGACATATCTTCTCAAGCCTGCATGCTCTTTGATGGTAGAGTGTATCTTCCTCTTTAAGAAATCCGGAAGTTGCAGCCACATTCCCTTGGCTTTTCCTCTCTTGCACTTAAAATAATCTAATAGGCTCAATATCCCAAGTATTAATGTAAATACTCCCACAATCCCGTATATAAACTTGGTGAAAGTTTCAAGGAAAGACAAATAATTTAAAAATTCAAATATTCCTATGCCGATCAAAAAATATGTGATAAATAATGCTGATGTAAAAGCAATACCTACGATGATGATTTCTCTTCCCTTTCTCTTTAAAATTGCGAGGTAAGAAATGAAAAATATTATTGTTGCAAAGGCACAGGGGTTTATCCCATCCATTAATCCTGCTCCTATTATGGCGAGAATACCGAACTGCTGAAATCTTTCCGCTATACTGCCTTCCGCAACATCTATTTTCTCGGTAGCTTCTGTTAAAGGCAGAGACGAACCTTTCGGATATTTCCCAATCAATTCAACGATTTTTTCTTTTGTAATTGTTTCCCCTATCAAAAAATCTTTACCTATAAAAATTGTCGGAGCTATTAGGCGTTTTTCTTCGGGGACGCCGCATATCCGGCATAATGTCTCATTTAGCTGCATATTCTCTCGAGTGCTTATGTTATATTCTTTAATCACCACAGATGGAATTTCTGATTTTACGGATTGTAAAACCCCGTGCGCCTTATCGCAGTCCAAACAGCCTCTTTCAAAGAAATAACCAATCTCTATTGTTTTTTCTACTACCCGACCAAAGATATGGACTGTTAATTCAGTTTCGCCAGGGCAATTCGTGTATACCTTCACGTTTCCTCTGATTGGACCGGGAGGAACTTCTGACGCTACACTAAAATCAATCATATATTTTTTAAATTTCTCCAGAGTAATTATTTCTGCGGAAAGATATCTTATGTTGTTTTCTACTCTTAAGACCTCAAAGTTATCGCCTTTTGTAGATATAACAACGGATGATGCTTTTTTTGTGCCGGCTGGGACATTGAAGTCTATGCGCTCACGGGATAATTTTATATCTCCCAAAACCTTCCCTTGCACTCCTACCAAAATAGTTTTCCGTCTTTCCAGATTTGTGCTAACATCAATCCTCCCTTGTAAATATCCCACGGGAGCATTGCTATCCAGCGTAACTTTTACTGAATAAACGTTTTTCCCCCATCGTTCTTTTTTCTCAACGCCGTCTAATTTTAAATACTCTTTATCAATTGTTATTTTATCGATTATAAGTTCTTGTTCTCCCCTCTGGATTATTTCAAATTGCTTAGTGACTTGTTTGTGTTTGGGAACATTCTTAAACGAAAGAGTTAGAGGCTTAACCTCAACCTCAACCTTGACTTCTCCCTTCAGTTTAAGGTTTATAGTAGGATTAAGAGGGTCGTTGGAACTGACATGAATAATCTTGGTTTGTTTCCCTATAAAACCTCCTGTTCGGAAAGTAACCCCTATTTGACCAAATGCTCCTGGAGCAATTTCCGTATCAGAGGCTTCTGCCTTTGAACATCCACAAGAGGCCCGAACTCTACCAATCTTTAAGGTCTCATCACCGACATTTTGGAATTTGAAAGCATGAGTTACATCTTCTCCTTGATATACAGACCCGAAATCGAATATGGTTTCCAAAAAAGAGATATTTGGAGTTTTTACGTCTTCGGCGCATGTAGACACAACGGGAAATACAAGAAGATAAAAAAACGCAATAATAAAAATCACTAACCTTTTCACTTTTAATTACCTTTTTCCAAGTTTTTAAAATTATAAGCGTATACCTAAAAAGTTTTAGGCCGCTTCTACGCTTTTTATTTCCGGGACTTCCTCTTTTAAAACTCTTTCAATGCCGTTTTTCAATGTCATTTGAGCCATAGGACATCCGCTACAAGCGCCCGTAAGTTTTACTTTTACGATTCCATCTTCGCTAACATCAACCAATTCTACATCTCCTCCGTCCGCTTGCAATGCCGGTCGTATTTTGCTTAAAGCTTTTTCCACTTTTTCTTTCATTTTTTCTCCTCTCCTCGCCGATTTTGGCGGGCTTTTTCTTTAAATAATCATCAATAGCGGATTTTAATGCTTGTTCAGCCAACATAGAACAATGCATTTTTATTTGCGGCAATCCGCCAAGCGCTTCCGCAACTGCTTTGTTTGATAAGGTCAATGCCCCTCATCTACGGTTTTGCCTTTCACATGTGGCTACAGCAACTCCACAGCCAAAAGTTTTGAATTTTGCGTCAACGATTACACCCGCCTGCTTGCTTCGCTTCGAAGCGGGCAGGTTGTCTTTTACTCTAATATAAAGCTCCATTATATCACTACAAACAGGATTGCCCACATGCCCAATACCATCAGCATCTTTTATTTCACCTACATTCCTTGGATTTTTAAAGTGTTCCATCACTTTTTCACTGTATCGCATGCATGTTTTTCCTTTCAATCTACTCTATTATTATCCAACATCCTATCAATTGCTTTTCTCGCTTTCTGCCTTATCATTTCTTCTACCTTAATTTCGTATTTCATTTCTTCAAGGGACCAAAGCACTTTTTCCAAACTATTCTTTTTCATATCCTCACAGATTGCCTGTTTAGAAGCAGGATAGAATTTTTTGCCCGGATGGTCTTTCTGTAATTTGTAAATAATTCCCACTTCTGTGCCAATGATTATTTCCTTGCTTTTTGTCTTGCGAGCATAATTAAGCATACCGGTTGTAGAGAATACTTTATCCGCCAGAGCAATTACATCAGGAGTGCATTCGGGATGCACTATTACTTCAGCTTCGGGGTGTTCCCTTTTTACTTCCCGGACATCGTCAGCCAAAATCCTAGCATGAATTGGGCAATATCCTTGCCAGAAAATTATTTCCTTGCCCACCCTCGAAGTAGTGGCGGGTTTATGAATTTGACTTGCAACATATTGCCCTAAATATTTATCAGGGATGAAGATGATTTTTTGTGCAGATAAAGAATTCACTATCTTAACAGCATTTGCCGACGTACAGCATACGTCGCTTTCGGCTTTCACCTCTGCCGTTGTGTTCACATATGCCACAACAACCGCATCCGGATGTTTTTTCTTTAAATCACGCAGTCCCTCCACATCAATCATGTCTGCCATTGGACAGCCAGCATTTATGTCCGGTATAAGCACAACTTTTTCAGGACAAAGAATTGAAGCGGTCTCCGCCATAAAATGAACACCACAGAATACGATTACTTCGGCCTCCGTTTCAGCCGCTTTCCGGCTCAATCCCAAAGAATCTCCCAAAAAATCAGCTATGTTCTGGACTTCAGGCAGTTGATAGTTGTGAACCAATATGACCGCCTTTCTCTTTTTCTTAAGATCCTTTATTTTTTGTACGATGTTGTTCATCATCTTCCTCGCTTTGTTCGGAAATAGACTAAATCTCCCCACTACGACATTACGTTGGGGGAAGACTACAGACTTTTAAAAATTTTAAGTCTTCGGTCTTCGGTCTTTGGTCTAAACATCTTTTATACCCTATATTTCAAAATTTCTTCCCCGCTTATTTTCTCAGCATTAATTGTTTCCTCTTTATCCTCTGGGAAAATTTTCACGTTTATATTAGCCGGTCCGTTTTTGCAATAATAAGCAACTATCCTGGATGCAATTTCTAAGCCCGCATTTTCTCTCTTACCGCGGCCGATTGCAACCGGACCTTTTGACGCCGGCTCAAAAATGATGTCCCCTTCTTTGGCAAGTTGTAGCAATTTTAAGTTCTCTTTATGGTCTCTACCAACTACTAATTTGAAAGAATCACTTAGACTAAAATATCTGCCGGTTTTCATTAAATTTATGAAATCAGTATCAAGCATATTAGACTTCATAAGATTTTTAACTTTTAAACTAAACCCCGAGTCTGTTAAAAGACATCCGCCTGCCGGGGCGCCGTAACCTGAAATATTATATTTTCCCGCCAGTTTATATTGTTTTTTACGGGAACGCCCTTCTATGTCTAAGAGTTCTTCCCTGTTTATCCAACCCTCTTTTTCGGGAATACTGGGAGAGAAAAGCTTAGCGCAGAGAGCGCGAACAATTAACCCTTCCATTCCACTTTCTCTTTCTATAAGCTCTATTGATTGTCTGTTTTGACTCATAGGACGTTGCCCCAAGACTTCCCCCGTAACAACAAAACTTGCTCCTAACTCTTTCATTAATTGGTGTGCTTGTCTTAGTTCTAACATTCTACAATCTATGCACGGATTAAGGTTTTTACCATAACCATGTTTAGGGAACTTTAACATCTTAAAAAATTCTGCCGATATATCCAACAATCTTAAATCAATGTTCAATATTTTCGCCAATAATTTTACTCTCTGGCTAGTGCCATCTCCGCTAAAAGGGGTTATAAAAGTAACTCCAATAACCTCTATGCCCTGTTCCGATATAACTTTCGCGGCTAAGACGCTGTCCAATCCACCCGAAATAAGAGCTATTGCTTTCATGTTATTAGAGGTCTATCTTCCGTAGGTTCAAATAAATAACGGTCACCCAAATCCGGCAAAATAACAACAATTAATTTGCCTTTATTTTCTTCTCTTTCGCCAATTTTCAATGCCGCATAAACAGCTGCGCCTGACGAAATTCCCGCAAATATCCCTTCTTCTTTAGCAAGTCGGCTGGCAGTTGTCATGGCTTCTTCATTCGCTACTGTTATCACTTCGTCAATAATACCCCGATTCAACACTTCTGGAATAAAACCCGCGCCAATTCCCTGAATCTTATGAGGACCAGACTTACCGCCGGAAAGAATCGGCGAACCCGCAGGTTCAACGGCAATAGCTTTAAATAACGATTTTTTCTTTTTAATCACTTCTGCAATACCTGTAATCGTTCCTCCAGTCCCAATTCCTGCAACCAAAACATCAACTCTGCCGTCCGTATCATCCCAAATTTCTAATGCTGTCGTCCTTCGATGTGCTTCAGGATTAGCCGGATTCTTAAATTGTTGCGGCATAAAGGCCTTTGGGTTCTTTCTCACGATTTTTTCCGCTTTTTTGATTGCGCCTCTCATACCTTCACTCCCGGGCGTAAGAACAAGCTCGGCGCCTAAGGCTCTAAGCACATTTCTTCTTTCCCTGCTCATTGTCTCCGGCATAGTCAGTATTAATTTATACCCTTTGACAGCACAAACAAAAGCAAGTGCAATTCCAGTATTGCCTGATGTGGGCTCTACAACAACGGAATCTTTTTTCAGTAACCCTTGCTTTTCTGCCTCTTCAATCATGTTTACTCCTATACGGTCCTTAATGCTCCCGCAAGGATTGAAAAATTCCAGTTTCCCGACAATTTGCGCGTCTACGCCCCTTGCTATTTTATTTAATTTTACCAAAGGCGTATTACCTATTAGTTCGGTTATATTATTTGCAATCTTTGCCATATTTATTCCTCCCTGTCCGCGGCGCCATTATGTCGGAGAAATTAATCCTCAACATAAGACCTTGAAACTGCGTTCCGATTAAATATGATACATCTCTACTTTTCCATCTTCTAATTTGTCTTTTTGCGTCTTTACCATATCTTCCAGAGTTATCGAATCCAGAACATCAAACATTGCTGTTCTCAGTTTTTCCCAAATCTCTCGGGTAACACAAGCGGCATTCCTTTTGCATGATTTTGGATTATCTATGCAAAATACAGGCAACATCGAACCTTCAACCGCCCGAATTATCTCGCTTAATTTTATATCGGACGTCTTCTTTGCCAAACTAAATCCACCATTTCTTCCTTGAACGCTAATCGCTAAACCGCTTGACACCAGAGTTCTCATTATATTTTCTAAATATCTTTCCGAGATTTCTTCTCTTCGGGCAATGTCTTTCAGCAACACTGTTCCCTCCGCTATATGCATTGCCAAATCCAACATAGCTCTTGTCCCGTAACGCCCTCTTGTAGAAAGTTTCATAGCTCTTATCCCTTTAACAACAGTATTATCATCGTTTTAGTGATAATTATAATATATCTTAATTTTTTGTCAATCCCGTTAGATGAAGAATTCTCTAATAACTACAAACACCAAGTCTCTTTCTTGTGCATCTGGTTGACTTCTAAATATTTAAACTGCTATCATGACCGATAGAATAGGTCATATGACCGATTCCATCGGTAACAAAAGAGGGGGGATAAAATGTTAGAACCATTATTCAAGTCTGAAATAAAGGAGAAAATACTACTTTTTATTTTTACGCATGTTGAATCATATGCCAGGGAGATGGTGAGGATTTTTGGCTTTAATCTTGATAGCGTCCAAAAGCAATTGCTAAGCCTTGAAAGAGGTGGTGTTTTATACAGCAAAACCAGAGGCAGGGTGAGGCTCTTTGGAATAAATCCGAGGTATCCCTTTAAAAGAGAATTGGAACAATTATTAAAGAAAGCGCTGGATTTTATTCCAGAGGAGGAGAAAAAGAAATTCTACACCCCGCGGCTTAGACCAAGAAGAACAGGAAAACCGTTATGAGAGATAGAGATAAAGAAATCAAGGATATGTCATTAGTAGAACTGGCTTTCTATGTTTCAGACCACCTTCACAAAAATGGAATAGAAGCAGTGCTTACAGGCGGGGCATGTGTTTCAATATATTCTAATAACGCTTATCTGTCCTATGATTTGGATTTTGTTATTCAACGTTATAAAAACAAGGTGAATGCGCGAGATGTATTAGCAGAGATTGGATTCTTTGAAAAAAGCCAGAGTTTTTATCATAAGGAAACTGATTATTTTATTGAATTTGTACCGGGGCCCCTTGCAGTTGGCAGCGAGCCGGTAAAAGATATATCAGAATTAAAGAGAAGGGCTTGGAAGCTAAAGTTGCTTTCTCCAACAGAATGCGTCAAAGATAGATTAGCCGCTTTCTATCATTGGAATGATATGCAATCATTAGAACAGGCGCTCCTTGTTGCGAAAAAGCACAAAATAGATTTGGGAGAAATTGGGCGTTGGTCCAAAAACGAGATGATGGAAAGCAAGTTTGCTGAATTTAAAAAATTATTGAAATAGCCTTTCCCTTTATCTATTCCTTCCGTCCTTTATGTGCGAAAGTTCAGCAACATAAATAGAAATACCTATCTATGCTTTAATAAACCCCGATAGAGATTTAAAAAACGCAAAACGTTTATCAACAGGACAAGCAATTATCACGCTATATAATATTTGATACGCAACTTGTTAAATCTCTAACGGGGTTGACATATGCCCAACTGATTTTTATAATACGCTTTCATTCTCGCCTGCTTGCCCACCTGCTGCGAATCGGGCAGGCTTATGCAAGAAGCAGGCAGGTATTCAAAAATTTACTCAAAATACAGGAGGTTAAAAATGGCTATACGAATAGCAATTAACGGTTTTGGAAGAATCGGCAGGAATGTTTTTAGAGCGGGTTATAAAAATCCCGATATCGAATTGGTGGCAATCAATGATTTAACAGACGCAAAAACGCTTGCTCATCTTCTCAAATACGATTCGACTTTCGGCATTATGCCTGCAGATGTTAAGACAGACGGAAACAACCTCATTGTTGACGGAAAGAAAATACAAATTTTATCCGAGAGAGACCCAGTAGCATTGCCCTGGAAAGATTTAAATATAGACTTGGTTATTGAATCAACCGGTAAATTCACAAATAAAGAAGGCGCCTCTAAACATCTGACGGCAGGGGCAAAAAAAGTTTTAATTTCGGCTCCTGCAAAAGACGCCATTGATGCGACAATTGTTATGGGAGTAAACCAGACAATATACGACAAGAATCAACATAATATTGTTTCAAATGCTTCCTGCACAACTAATTGTCTTGCACCTGTTGCTAAAATCTTAAATGATAATTTCGGAATAAAAAGAGGTCTTATGACAACGATTCATTCATACACAAATGACCAGGTTATTCTGGATTTCCCACATAAAGACTTAAGACGCACAAGAGCAGCTGCTTTGAATATCATACCCACCTCAACCGGTGCCGCCAAAGCGGTCGGACTCGTTATACCGGAACTAAACGGCAAATTAAACGGTTTGTCCTTAAGAGTTCCTACTCCTAATGTTTCTATAGTAGATTTGGTATGTGATATAGAAAAAGAAGCAACAGTTGAAACAATAAACAAAGCTTTTGAAGACGCCGCTAACGGCGCATTAAAAGGCATATTACAGTATTGTGACGAACCGTTGGTTTCGCGAGATTTCTACGCAAATCCGCATTCTGCCATATTGGACGCTGGTTCAACTTATGTAGTTGACAAAACAATGGTTAAGGTGCTTGCCTGGTATGACAATGAATGGGCATATTCGGTAAGAATGCTTGATTTGGCAAAATACATGCTTGCCCCGTTAGAGATTTGAAAAAACGTTAAGTATTTGTTTAAGCGAATAAGCAGTTATCGCTCTGTAATGATTTGGATAGCAACTTGTCAAATCTCTAACGGGGTGAAAATAAAAATCAACAGGGTAAATAAGCGATGAGAAAAGTAACGATAGAAGATTTTGACCTTAAAGGCAAAAGAGTCTTTATGCGTGTTGATTTCAATGTCCCGCTTAACGAAGGTAAGGTTCAGGACGACACAAGAATACGCGCGGCATTACCAAGCATAAAGTATGCTCTTGAGAAAGGAGCAAGGCTTATCCTTGCCTCCCATCTTGGCAGACCAAAAGGGAAGATTTCTCAAGACCTCCGCATGGCGCCTGTTGCCCAAAGATTGTCTTCTTTACTTAATAAAGAGATAAAAACAACATCTGATTGTATAGGCGAAGAAGTAAAAACAGTTGCCAGCAACTTAAAAGAAGGCGAAGTAGTCTTGCTTGAAAACGTGCGTTTCCATCCGGAAGAAGAGGCTGATGACGCAGACTTCTCTAAACAATTGGCATCTTTAGCTGATATTTACATAAACGACGCTTTCGGAACTTCTCATCGCGCTCACGCATCAACTTGTGGAATAGCCTCACTTCTTCCTTCTGGTGTAGGGTTTCTTATGAAAAAAGAAGTTGAATACTTTTCAAAAGCGCTTGAGGCGCCTGAAAGACCATTTTTAACTATCTTGGGTGGCGCTAAAGTCTCAGATAAAATAGGCGTCATAACGAATCTATTAGACAAAGTTGATTCCTTGATTATCGGCGGCGCAATGGCATATACTTTCTTGAAAGTGCAAGGCATTAATATAGGAGATTCTTTGGTCGAAGAAGAAAAGAAGGTGGAAGCAGAAAAAATCTTGAAAAAAATTAAAGAGAAAGGCGTTAAGCTCGTTCTGCCAATTGACCATATAATTACTCCTGCCCAACAAGATTCGGCGGGCAAGCAGGAAATAAAAGAAGGCGCTGAAACAAAACAAACTCAGGACGCTATAATACCTGACGGCTGGAAAGGCGTGGATATCGGAGAAAAAACCATAGTTGCTGCTAAGATTTTAATCAAAGAAGCAAAAACAATCGTCTGGAATGGTCCAATGGGAATATTCGAGATGGAAAAATTTTCAAAAGGCACCAAAGAAATTGCCCAAGCTATTGCCGAATCTAATGCCGTATCTATTGTCGGTGGTGGAGATTCTGTAAGCGCTGTAGAGAAATTTAATCTCAAAGGAAAATTTTCACACATATCAACCGGCGGAGGCGCATCCCTAGAATTTTTAGAAGGAAGAGAACTTCCGGGCGTAACCGCTATACCTATTCGTCCAGGGTAAAGGAATAAAATTATGATAACGTTTATAACTACAGTTCATATTATTGTGTCTTTGGGGCTAATAGCCGTCGTTTTGCTACAAGCTGGCAAGGGTGCTGGTCTTGCAAATATCTTTGGAGGTGGAAGCAGTGGCATGTTTGCGCCTTCTTCGGGGGGACCAATTGCAAAAATTACCGCAGGACTTGCCATTTTATTTTTAATCACTTCGCTGTATCTATCTCTATCTACAAAAACAGTAAGGCGATCAGCCATTCTTGATAAAGTTATAACTCAAGAAGAGACTACAGTTCCGGCTACTAACTCAACAAGTGCTCCAACAAGCGGCGAGGAAATTCCGTTACAGGAATAATATTTAAGACAGAAAAAATGGAGATAGATAGATATATGTCGAAATATAATAGAAATACATTGTAGCAAAGTAATATATTTCTACCTTCAATATCTGTTTTCTGTGAAACGAAGGGAAAAATTATCGTGTCTGTCTATCTTTCGTTAGGTTCAAACATCGGCAACCGCTTTAAAAACATTCAAACTGCAATAAAACTGCTTAAAGAAAGTGGTTTTGACATTATAAAAACATCTTCCTTATATGAAACCGCGCCTTGGCCCGTTAGAAGAGATAAACCTGCCCGCCAAGTGGGTTCGTTGACAGGCGGGTCTCTAAACGGGCTAAAGAGTGTAACCGACCAGCCCAATTTCTTAAACCTCGTATTAAAAGGCAAAACAAAATTCTCTCCCGAAAAACTACTTCAAGAAATTAAACAAATAGAAAAAACAATGGGGCGGGAAAAAACAGAAAAATGGGGGCCAAGGATAATTGACATTGATATTCTCTTCTATAATAAAAAGATTATTAATATCCCAGAACTTCAGCCCGTTAAAAGTAATCCCAAAAGCTTTCGGGATGCCACGCCTTTGGTAGAGACTTTTAACAGGCTTACAATCCCTCATCCACAACTCCACAACAGGGCCTTTGTTCTTGTTCCTCTAAAAGAAATAGCCCCACGTTTTTTGCATCCGCTTCTTAAAAAAACTGCTTCACAAATACTAAATGATGTTGATGATAAAGAAAATGTAGTGTTGTATAATAAATAAAAAGACTTTTAAATTCGAAGTACGAAATGCGAAATGCCCCCTAGAAATTGCAAAGCAATTTCAGGGACTAAGTCCTCGGAATTCTTTGAATTCCAGAGGGGAAACAATGTTCAAATGACCAAAACTTCAATAACCAAAACCAAAAAGTTTGAGACATTAGGAATTTGGAATTTTGAATTTGTTTCAAGTTTCGATATTAGAATTTCAGATTTATAAGAAAAATGTCAAAAAAACTAAACTATTATATTGTTGGGCTATTCTTGATTATTTCCTTATTCCTCACCGGCTGCGCCACCGTCTATAATCCCGTTACAAACAGAGAAGAAAACACATTAATCGGCGAGAAAGAAGAAATACGGATTGGGAAGAAAGCCACCGTCTCTTTAGAAAAACAACATGGTCTAGTCAAAGATGCTCAATTAAACGCTCATCTAAACAATATAGGCCAAAAAGTTGCCCGAAAAAGCGGCAGACCTCATCTTCCCTACACATTCAAAATTTTAAAAATAAAGGAAGTGAACGCATTAGCCCTGCCCGGGGGCTATATATATGTAACCGAAGGGCTTTTAAAAGAAGCGCAAAATGACGCCCAGATTGCCTGCGTTTTAGGACATGAAATCGGACACGTGAACGCGCGGCACGCGATAAAAAGAGTGGAATCACAACTCGGCTACTCTCTGATTTACACTATACTTTTAGGTAAAAGCGAAAAAGATATACAAAACCTTGCAAACCTCACTTTCAATTTAACTTCTTTGGGATATTCAAGAAGCGACGAATTCCAAGCCGACGAGCTGGGAATAAAATATGCCTACAAAGCCGGTTACGACCCTTATGGAATGGTGCAATTTTTAAAAATATTAAAAGAACAATACAAAAAAACCCCTTCGCAAATAGACGTCTTTTTCTCAACGCATCCGCACGTTGACGATAGAATTGAACGAGCCGAAAAAATTGCGGGAAAATACGCGAAGGGACAAGGTTAATGGGTAACGGTAACGAAACCCGTATCGTTGTTCGGTTACGTTTCTCGTTAAAATACGTAACCTTAACCCAATGACGAAACGGGCATCGTAACCGTAGCCCTATTCCAAGAAATTTATATGAAAATAATTAAACAACCACATAAGCTTACCTTAACAATCAAATCCCTTAAAAAGGGAGGCAAGACCGTCGGGTTTGTCCCAACGATGGGTTCTCTCCACGACGGACATGTCTCGCTAATTAAAAAAGCACGAAAAGAAAATGATATTGTCGTATTAAGCATATTTGTCAACCCAACCCAGTTCGGCCCGAAAGAGGACTATAAAAAATACCCGCAGAATTTTTCCCGCGATAGCAACATAGCTAAAAAAGCAGGTGTTGATATTATATTCGCGCCTGCCGTTGAAGATATTTACCCAGTTAGAAGTAGGTCGCCAAAGGCGACTGCCACACCTTTAATGGGGACTTCTAATGGGGTGCACCCCGAAGGATTTTCGACCTACATAGTAGAAGAAGATTTATCTAAAATCCTTGAGGGTGCAATCCGTCCGGGTCATTTTAAAGGTGTCACAACGATCGTACTTAAACTATTTAACATCGTCGGCCCGGATATAAGCTATTTCGGTCAGAAAGATTATCAACAGACAGTCATAATAAAGAAAATGGTAAAAGACCTGAATTTAGATACCGAAATAAAAGTTCTGCCAACGGTGAGAGAAAAAGACGGTCTTGCACAAAGTTCAAGAAATATATATCTGACAAAAGAACAGCACAAATCCGCAACAATTCTTTGCCGCTCGCTAACGCAGGCAAAAAAAATCATCGCAAATGGCTTAACCGACGCCGAAAAAATAAAAGCAAAAATGCGGGCGCTGATAAGAGAAGAAAAAATCATCGGCATCGATTATATTGAAATAAGAGAACCAGAAACACTACAACCCGTTAAAAAAATATCTGGGAAAGTGGTAATATTACTTGCGGTTAAAGTAGGTAAAGTGCGGTTAATTGATAATGTGGTAATTAGAAAATAGATATCTTTAGACGATAAGGAAGGTTAGCTCTATGAATAAAGACGAAATAGTAAAATATTTTGAACTTTTTTCAAATCCTGACGGTGACGGGCTTGAACGATTCCTAAGTAGCAATGGCGAGAAGGAGGTTTTTCTGCGACTTGCAAATATCAATAAGGAATCCTTAAGTAAGGTTGAGCTTGACCAACTGTTAATCATTTCTGGGCTAACTGGAATGTCATATGGTTATTTTAAATACTATTGGCTAATGGCATCTAATAAACATTCTTACCCTGTTGATAAGTTGGAAGATTATGACGAGGGATTTTTGAATAAAGAAAAAGTTATTTCACTTCAACATCTTCGCTGGGGATTGCGAAGAATTTATACTGATTCTCTGCTTTACTACGGGCATATCACTAACGGATTTAACCGATTAAATATCAAAACTGAAGAGCAATTGATTAATTTTTTTGAAGGCAAAAGATTTCCTACTGAAAAAATTAAAATGCGAGGAAGACCCTTAGATTTTAAAATTATACCGCAAGAAGACAGATATCTAATTTCAGAAATGGCTTGTAAGACCTATGAAGCACCTGCAGATTCAGAACAAAATCTAAAACAATTCTTGATTGATAATTACATAGAAGCCAAGAAACAGGGACGAAATCGGGTCACAGTGAGAGACCTTTTTTCAAAGGATTTCGTTGCAGAATCAAAAAAGAAATATGAAAACCATCTTTCTCAATTAGAATTTTCTGCGGAGGACATTTTAGACCGAAGAA
>JAGLSL010000001.1 GCA_023135785.1 bacterium | reverse complement strand
TAGTCCAATATATTGCCCGGTAGTGCCATGAACTACGTAGAGTTCATGGTGGTGAACCCTACGTGGTTCACCATAATCGGCAAACCTAATATAAGTGTTTGCTAAAATGCATTAGGTTTAAATTTTTGGGAACAAAATAGACAAAAGATTTTAATACTGAAGTTAAGAGAATAGTCCAATATATTGCCCGGTAGTGTAATCGGTAACACACCAGCTTTTGGAGCTGGCTTTCCTGGTTCGAGTCCAGGCTGGGCAGCTCAATTTTGTGTAACAAAATTTATCCCGAAACGTGCGAAGTAAATTGTGAAGCGAAGCGACAGAATTTACGAGTGTTTACGCAAGGGACTGCTTTAGGGGTTCACGGCCCTAAATCCTATGTGGTTTGGGGCCATCCCCTAAATATATTAATAAGCATGTTCTACGTATATGTTTTGTTGAGTTTAAAGGATAATAATTTTTACATTGGTTTTAGTGAAAACCTCAAAAAACGCATAAAAGACCATAACTCGGGGCGCAACACGAGTACTAAAATAAGAAGGCCATTAGAACTTGTGTATTATGAAGCACATTTAAGTAAAGAGGACGCATTGCGTCGTGAGGAATATTTTAAAACTTCAAAAGGCAAATCAACATTGAGACAGATGTTGAGAATAACTCTTTCATCGCAGAAATCGAAAACTATATAATACTTTACGCAAGGGACTGCTTTAGTCGCTAGTCTTCACCCACACTTCTCTTTTTCTTGGACCGTCAAATTCACAGAAGTAAATTCCCTGCCATGTGCCGAGTTTTAGTCGTCCGTTTTGGATTATTATCTGTCTTGACGAACCGATAAGGGATGATTTTATGTGCGCGTGGGAATTGCCTTCCATATGCGAATAGTTGCCTCTTGGCGGGATTATCTTATCCAGGTGAGAAATTATATCTTCTACAACCGAAGGGTCGGCGTTTTCGTTTATTGTAACTGCTGCGGTTGTGTGCGGGATAAATACGGTTACTACGCCCTCTTTTATTCCTGATGCCTTTACTTTATTCTCAACTAACGATGTAATATCTATAAATTCTTCTGGTGATTTCGTGCTTATATTTATTGTTACAAACATTATTCTTTCTTTTCTCTCCAGTCCGCTATTTTTACTTCTCTCTTGTAAAGCTCGCAGTTTTTAAATTGACCCGCACAGTAATTTTTGATGTACTCCGGGTCGTAAACGTTTCCTTTGAGTAAACATTTAACCGCTTCTCTTTCTGTTTTCTGAACACCTATAGTTCTATAATTATAAAATCTGCCATAAGTACAACAATTCTCTCTTTTTTCCGGTTCTACAAACATTTGTATAGATCCTCCGTTTAATTGTGGACTTGGAATATATCATAGATTGACAATGCTCTCAAGCTTTTATTAAATTTGCTTTTTCTGCTGTTAAGAGTTTTGTTAAAATGCTTTCTGATAAGTAAAAAATAAAAACCCAATCCCTAAAAAACATTGATTCAAATTCCGAGTTTAGTCCAAGTAGCTCTGATTTACATCTTGGGGATTATAATAGGGGCATATATACCTAATACTTTCCCTGTTCTAATCTGTTTGTTGTCGGTATTTTTTCTGCTGTTAAGTGGTTTTTTTGCCCTTAAAAAATATTTCCTGATACGACCTTTAATTTTGTATGCATCCCTCTTATTGTTTTCTATCTTTTATACGAACAGTTGTTTTTTTGTAGCCGATTCTGCCATAGAAAAAGCTAAAAACAAATCGGTTATATTAACAGGATTAATTATTTCGGAACCGGAAATAAAAAAATGGCAGACGAATTTTGTAATTAAAATAGATACTATTAAATTTCCAGATTCAGCTAAACAAGAAGTTGACCTGGAGGATTGTCATGTTCTTGTGAGAGCCAAATCTTCCAAAAAAGATATTTTCTACGGCGAAAAATATAAATTTTATGGAGTTTTACGTATTCCTGAAGATGAGGGATTTAGAAATTATCTTAAAAGACAAAAAATTTCCGCGACTATTAATGTCAACGATAGGAAAAGGCTTCAGTTTCTTGGCGAAGGCAAAGCAAATCCGTTTATCAAGGGAACCTTAAAATTAAAGCGGATATTAGCAAATAATTTGCAGGCATATGTTTCGCCGAATTATTCTCCCTTGTTGGGAGCAATGATGTTTAAGTCAGGCGCTATTCCGCGACAGATCCGGGAAATGTTTGCCAAAATCGGCGTTGCTCATGTTCTTGCAATCTCAGGGCTTCATGTTGTGATAATAAGCGGTGTTTTCCTGATCATTTTCAAATTATTAAACATTCCCAAAAGAATTTCCTTTAGTTTCACTTTTATTCTAATTATAATCTACGTTTTTATTACAGGGTTAAAAGTTCCGGTCGTAAGAGCTGGTTTAATGGTGAATCTTTTTCTTTTTGGGTATATAATCCGCCGCAAGACGGATGTATTCATAACTTTGGCGACGGCTTGTTTTTTAATTCTTTTGTGGAATCCGTATTCTCTTTTTGAAGCGGGATTCCAGCTATCTTTTATCACCGTTTTAAGTATTGTTTTAATAACTCCGCGGCTTGAGAATCTTCTTAACCTGCCCGTTGTTCTTTACCGGAAGCAAAAAGGAAGACAACCGATTTGGCCGTTGTCGTTTTTTAGAAATTCGCTTTTAATTACTTTAAAGATATTTCTTGTTTCGGTCGCGGCCTGGTTGGGAAGTCTTGCTTTAGTGGTATATTATTTCGGATACATATCTTGGATAGGTCCCGTCAGCAATTTATTTGTAATTCCTCTTGTAACTTTAATTTTAGCAAGCGGATTTGTTCTGTTGCTCTCGATATTGGTTTTCCCTTTTTCATCCCCTTTCTTCGCAGCTGTGGTAAATTTCCTATTGTTTTTATTATTAAAAATATCCGAAATAATGTCGTCATGGTCTTTTGTGCAAAGCGAAATTCCTAAACTTGATGTGAAAATGGTATTTATATATTATCTCGCACTTTCTTTGTTTATATATTATCCAAAAGTAAAGGAATTAATAAAAGGATTTAAAAATGGCAGTCTATAGAAAAGTTTTACTAATTTTATTAATCATAGCAACAGTAGTTTTTTCTTCCGATTCTTTATTTGGACAAAATGCAGATGATTCTTCTTATATCAAAATATTTTTTGCTGATTCCATAAACCTAAACAATAAACTTAGCGAATATATTGATAATGCTAACGAGAGCATAAATGCGTGTTTTTACGCAATAAAAAGCGAAGAAGTAGCTTTTTCCCTGATAAAAGCGTATCTGAGAGGAGTGCCAGTCCAAATAGTGATGGATGAGAGCAGGCTATTTGAAGGCGGGTCGTTTTATCCTCAACTTAAGAATTTTGGTATCGTGAAAAAAGATACCATAACAGGTGGTCTAATGCACAATAAATTCTGTGTTATAGATGAGAAATTAGTCTGGACGGGCTCTTATAATCCCAACGTTTACGCTGTTTATGCAAACAATGATTCTGTGGTAATCGAATCAAAGCAGTTAGCCAAACTCTATATAGAAGAATTTGAAAAACTATGGAAAGGGATTAGAAGCACGCCTTCAGCGAAACGCGGAAACGAGATTTATCTTAATGAAAACGAGACAATAGAAGTTTATTTTACTCCCGAAAACGGCGAGGTTTCGTTGGCGAGAATAAAGAAACTTCTACAAAACGCAAAAACCGGCATATATTTTGCGCAATTTACTCTGACTCATCCCGATATAGCGGATATTTTGATAGAAAAAGCAAACAGAGGAATCGAGGTAAGAGGTATTATGGAACATGACCAAATCGGCGCTTACAGCAAATATCCCCGGCTTGAAATTATGGATATAGATGTAAGAAAAGATAAAAATTATTGTTTTCCGTTTCACCATAAATTTTTTATTATTGACGGCGAAACAGTTATCACTGGTTCCCTAAATGCCACAAAATCAGCTTTTAAAAAAAACAGGGAAAACGTTCTAATAATCCATTCTATCGCATTAGCCCAAGAATATTTACGATATTTTGAGAGTATTAGATAGGAGAACATTTGAAAAAATTAGTGTTTTATCGGAAAATAATCCTACATTAAAAGTGAAGAGGTAAAAAACAATGAAATTAGGTTTATTCGGCGGGACTTTTAATCCAATACATATCGGGCATCTTAAGATAGCCCGTAAGGTGTTGGATGATTTTGGATTGGATAAATTAATTTTTATTCCTTCAGGCAATCCCCCGCATAAGAATGCGGAAGACATTGCAGGTGCCCTTCATCGCATAAAAATGATAGAACTTGCAATTGCCGATGAAGCCTGTCTCGCCTTATTAGGCTCGTCAAGGCGGGAAAGATTTGAGGTGTCGGATATTGAAATCAAAAGAAAAGGCACGTCTTACACGCTGGACACCATAAAACAAATAAAAGAAATTTATGGTAAGGATGCGATTCTTTATTTTATTTCCGGGGCTGATATGGCTTTGGATTTGCCTAACTGGAAAGACCCGTTAAAAATACTTGAACTTTCGCATTTTATAGCGGTACAAAGGCCCAATTTTTCCCTTGAAAAACTTAACGAGGAATATCGCAAAAAAATGATTTTTGTTGAAGGAGTGTCAATTGAGGTGTCTTCTTCGGATATTCGGAAACGAATTAAAGAGGGTAAAACCATAAAAACATTGGTTCCAGAAGTCGTAGAAAAGTATATAAAAGACAATGCCCTGTTCATTTGATTTTTGTTTAAAAATTTAATAAAATACGCTCTTCCAATAGGGGCTGTAGCGCAGTTGGGAGCGCGTCTGAATGGCATTCAGAAGGTCGGGGGTTCGACCCCCCCCAGCTCCACTTTCAACAGATGACAGAGAGATAAATACCCTCCAAAAAGACGGTGGGCAGAGAAAACAGAACACAGAAAGGAAGAGAAGATACGATGGAGACAAAGATAACGCATAAAAAAACGGAAATATCACAGCAATTGAGAGAGCTTATAGAGGAAAAGTGCGCTAAATTGGAAAGATTCATTAAGGTAACAGGGGAAGTGGATATAGTTTTAAAAGAAGAGAAAGAGTATGTGTGTTTCGCCGAAATAAACGTCCCGATAAAAGGCGCTGTTATTCATGCAGAAGCAGAGGCAGGAGACATTCTTTCTTCTTTTGAGGAAGCATTGAGCAAAGCAGAAAAGCAGGTAAAAAAATATCGGGATAAAATAACAAAACATAAGGACTAAAAATATGATAATAAAAGACCATCTTAATATTAAAGCTATATCTGTAAATTTGAAAGCGGACACGAAAGAAAAAGCATTGCAGGAATTAACGGAACTTTTGCTGACTTCAAACGAAATACAGGAAAAAGATAAGTGTGAAATTGTTAAGGTTTTATCGGCAAGGGAATCAATTGGCTCTACGGGTATAGGATATGGCGTTGCCATTCCTCACGGCAAATGCCCTGTTGCTGAAAGTGTAATGCTGGCAATTGGTTATTCTAAAAAAGGAATAGAGTTTGATTCAATTGATGGCAAGCCTGTCCATTTATTTTTCTTGCTTGTGAGTTCTCCGGAACATGGTCAGTTGCACCTTAAAGTTTTAGCGCGATTATCTCGCTTTTTAAAAGATAAGATTTTCAGGGACAGTTTAACTAAGGCTAAAACCTCAGAAGATATCTATAAAGTAATAGAAGATAGAGAAAAAAAGGATAAAGTTCAATGAGAAAAAATATTATTGCAGGTAATTGGAAGATGTATAAAACGACGCAAGAGGCGGTCCAATTAGCTGAAAATTTAAAAAAGAGTCTTGCTCTTGTGCAGGATGTAGAAGTTATTCTATGCCCCACTTATACCTCGCTTTTAAGTGTGCACGAAGTAATCAAAGATAGCCCCATAAAGCTTGGATCTCAGAATATTTATCCCGAAAAAGAAGGAGCATATACCGGAGAAATTTCTCCTGTTATGATAAAAGACGTCGGATGTGAATTTGTGATTATAGGTCATTCTGAAAGAAGGAAATATTTTCACGAAACCGATGAGTTAATAAATAAGAAAATAAAACTTGCCCTAAGCATTGGTCTTACGCCGATAGTTTGTGTCGGGGAAACGCTGGAGGAAAGAGAAAAGGGTGTTGCTGAAGATACAGTTATAAATCAAATTACTAATGGTTTAGTAGGAATTTCACAAGAAGATATGTTGAAAATAATCATAGCGTATGAACCTGTATGGGCTATAGGCACAGGTAAAACAGCTACTCCCGATGTGGCGGATGGAATGCATCTTGTAATAAGAACCCAACTTTCTAAAATTTACTCTTCTGTAGTGAGCGATAGCATTTCTATTCTTTACGGTGGCAGTGTGAAGCCCGACAATGTAGATATTTTGATGAGTCAGGAAAATATTGACGGAGCATTGGTTGGCGGCGCGGCTTTAAATAGCGAAAGTTTCAGCCGTATTGTTCAATTTAAAAAACAACTATGAACTACAGTGGGTTCACAGACCTGAACACCAAGTGGTTTAGTAATAAACAAAGAGGATTAACAGATGTCAAACATATTACAAAATAGGCCGACTTTGAGAACTTTTATATCAAAAGCGGCGATTGATAGAAGCAGAGCAGAGAAAATTCACAGGATGTTTTATCAGAATGGTCCCGGCTATGGAACCTTTCTTGGGCTTCCCTTTGACCAACTGGTAGAACATGGACCAGGTCACGAGTTTAAGTGGGAGCGTTCAGCAAGACCCGAAGCCGTAATTGAATTGGCTAATAAGGGCAATTTTTCTTCGCTGGTTTTGTCTATAGGACAGGCGCAAAAATACCAACACGATATAGCTCCTCACGTTCCTCTAATGGTAAAGTTAGACGGACATTTCTATACAGGAAAAGCAAATGATTTAAACTATCCGCGCCACACGATGTTTGGTTCGGTTGAAGATGCAGTTAAATTAGGCGCAACAGCAGTGGGTTTAACTTTTTATCTTGGTTCCGAAGATATAGGAAATGATGTTGAACGGGTAGCAGAAGTAAGAGATGAAGCTCATAGGTTTGGCCTTCCTCTTGTGTTGTGGAGTTATCCTCGCGGACCGCTTCCTGATACGACACAGGCAAATAGTCTTTTGTGGTGTCATTATGCCGTATCCTCCGCAGAATCTCTCGGAGCGGATATAGTGAAAACCAAATTCCCAAGTGTTGTAGACCCTAGCAAGAGAGAAGCATACGACAACTTTATAACGAAGGAATACATGAAAAAAATTCCTGAAGCAGGCAAATATCTGGAACTAGAACCCAAAAAAGAAACACTGTTTGAATATGAGAAAGAAATGAAAGCTAAAGGCGAAAAACCAAATTATGATTCTTTGTTGACTTATCAACAGCATGTGGAAAGAACAAAGATAGTGATTGGCGCTGGTGAAAGGACTTTAGTCATTTTCTCGGGCGGTTCTAAGGTAAAAGGCGATGCCTCAAAAGCAGTAACCGAGTCCACGAAAATTATAATGGATGCAGGCGGGGAAGGCAGAATCATAGGCAGAAATTTCTGGGGTATTCCCATTTCGGAAGCATTACAGATGTTGGAAACAGCAACGAAAATTATGCAAAAAGAAGAATACAGAAGAGAATTCTAATCGCAACATAGTTCCGATTTTCCATGTGTTTTGCGTTAGGGGAGTTTATAAAAGAAACTTCTTTTTGTACGTGATAAACCGTCTACAAGAAGGATAACATGATAGGTATAGTAATTACCGGGCATGGAAATTTTCCGAAAGGACTTATTTCGACAGCCAGAAAGATTATAGGCGACATTAAAAAGGGAGTTGTGGTAGTTACTACTCGACAGGAAGAAGAACCGGCAAATTTGCGAGAGAGATTGGACAAAGCAGTTGAAAAGGTTTCATCCAAAGATGGTGTTCTGGTTCTTACTGATGTTTTTGGGAGTAGCGCATCTTCAATGTGTATAAATATGCGTAAAGAATATCCCGTAAGAGTGGTAACAGGGATGAATTTACCGATGATTTTCACATTGGCAACATATCGTAATTCCGCATTTAACATTGGCGATTTGGCTTCAAAGTTGGAAAAAATTGGCAAAAAATCGATAACAAAATGGTAGGTAAAGAATAATGATAGAAAAAAACTTAAAGATTAAACATAAATGGGGGATGCACGCCCGACCTGCCGGTAAATTTATTAGATTGACGGCTAACTTTAGTTCTGAAATTTTTTTAGAAAAGGACGGAGAAAAAGCCAACGGTAAAAGCATACTTGAAATATTGTCGTTAGCTTTGGAGTATGGTTCATCAGTAAAAATTGTAGTCAACGGCAAAGACGAAAATGACGCTTTAAAGACAATAGAAGATTTCCTTTCACAAGAAGAGGAAGAATAATGCTTATAAAAGGTGTTCCCGCTTCCCCCGGCATAGTAGCAGGCAAGGCGTTTGTTTTAAAATCAGAGGCTCTTGCAATTCCAAAGTATAAAATTTCCCAGAAAGAAATTACTTTAGAAATCAAACGGTATATGGACGCGTTAGCTCTAACGCGAAAAGAATTAGCGGGGATACAGAAAAAAGTAGAAACAGAATTGAGGGAATCCTATCCCGATATTTTCTCAGCGCATCTTTTAATATTAGATGATCCCACATTAAGAGAAAAAACTATAAAAATCATAGAAGAAAATAATATAAATGCAGAGTATGCAGTTGCGCAAGTTTTGGAAAAAATCGGAAAAACTTTTTCTAACATTGCAGATAATTATCTTAGAGAAAGAGCGCAAGATTTCAAAGATGTCGGAAGAAGAATTCTAAAAAATCTTTTAGGGAAAAAAGAAAAAACTTTGGCGAATTTAAATGATAAAGTTATCATTATTGCTCACGATCTTTCCCCCTCGGAAACAGCGCAGATGGACAAGGAAAACGTGTTGGGGTTTGCCACAGATGTTGGCGGCAGGACATCTCACACTGCTATTATGGCCCGTTCTCTAACTATCCCGGCTGTGGTTGGATTGGGAGATATCACTCAAAAGGTAGAAAATGGAAAAAATATTATTATTGACGGTCATGAGGGAGTTATAGTTACCAATCCTCAGAAAAGCACTTTGGCGCGCTATCTTAAGAAAAGAAAACTATTGGCTGTTTTAGAAAAGAAATTAAATAAACTAAAAAAAGCCCCTGCTCAAACAACTGACGGACATAGAATTTCGTTAATGGCTAATATTGAAATGCCCAAAGAAGTAGACCTGCTGGAAAGATACGGATCAGAGGGCGTCGGCCTGTATAGAACGGAATTTTTCTTCCTTAACCGGGGGGATATACCTTCGGAAGAAGAACAATTCCAGGCATATAAATATGTAGCCGAAAGAATTTATCCCCTTCCCGTGGTAATAAGAACTCTGGACTTGGGCGGAGATAAATTCGCTTCCATATTAGAAACGCCGAAAGAAATCAATCCTTTCTTAGGATGGAGGGCAATAAGATTCTGTTTAGCCAGACCGGATATATTCAAAACACAACTGCGAGCGATTCTTAGAGCTTCTATGTATGGAAAAGTTTCTATTATGTATCCATTGATTTCCGCGCTCCAGGAGTTAAGGCAAGCAAATAAAATTTTGGAAGAAGTAAAAAGAGAACTCAAAAAAGATAAAAAAGAATTTTCCAAAGATATAAAAGTTGGAGCAATGATAGAAACACCTTCGGCCGCAATAACTGCCGATTTACTTGCAGGAGAAGTGAATTTTTTTTCTATAGGAACAAATGACCTTATTCAATATGCTATGGCGGTAGACAGGATAAATGAAAAGATAGCTTATTTATATCAACCCGCTTCACCTGCAGTTTTGCGGTTTATAAAACATATAATAGATTGCGGTCATCGTAAAGGGATAAAAATAGCAGTATGTGGCGAAATAGCCGGAGATATAAATTTAACTTTAATGCTTTTGGGTTTAGGAGTCGACGAGCTTTCTATGGGACCGGTTGCCATTCCTGAGGTAAAGCAGATAATTCGTTCTGTTAGCATAGAAGAAGCAAGAAAGATTGCCGAGAAAGCTATGTCGTTTGATTCCACCGAAAAAGTTGTCAATTATTTAAAATCTGTGAAAGAGTCGTTGAAGCTCTTATATAAAAAATCATAACAATAGATACAAGGAAGGAGAAATATGAACAACGTAGATGATACAAAAACAATAGAGACATTTGATAAATTCAATATGAGAAAACTTCTCCATGAATTTCCCTATCAGGGGGAGAAAATGATTGAGTTAATGAAAAACGTAAATATTCCCCCGGAATATAAAAATGTAAAAAATATTATCGTTTCAGGGCTTGGCGGCTCAAGTGTCGGAGGTGATTTACTGAAAAACTTTCTAAGGGATAAAATCAATTTACCGTTAATGGTAAATAGAAGCTATACTCTCCCGCAATGGGTCGGTGAAGATACATTGCTTATCTGTGTAAGTTATTCAGGCAATACGGAAGAAACATTAAGCGCTTATAAGATAGCGAAGGAAGCAAAAAGTAAAATAATAGTCATAAGTTCTGGCGGAGAGCTTACAGCATTAGCAAAACAGGATGGTTTTGTTTGTATACCGGTGCCGGAAGTTGGGATTTCTCCAAGAGCGGCTTTGGGTTACCTGTTTTTCCCGCAACTTTTGGTTATAAAAATGTTAGGATTTGTCGATATTGAAGACAGCGAGTTTTCCGAAGCTATCCAGACGTTAAAAGATTTAAGGGAAGAAATAGGCATTGACATCCCAAAGGATAAAAATATATCCAAAAAATTAGCAGAGGCAATATATCAGACTATTCCGTTGGTTTATACCACTTCCGATTATTTTGAAGGTGTGGGTGTGAGATGGAAAACGCAGATAAACGAAAACAGCAAAAGTCCTGTTTACTGTGAGCTTTTCTCCGAACTTAATCACAATGAAATAATGGGATGGGAAGGTGGCAAAGAGTTGTTAGGGAAATTCTCTTTGATTCTTTTAAGAGACAAGGGAGAACCGGAAAGAATGCAAAAAAGAATAAATATAACCTTGGCTATTCTTAAAGACAAAGCAAGTCAAATACTGGAAGTGCAGTCAAGGGGAAATAATTTACTTTCGCGCATTCTTTCTCTTGTATACATCGGTGACTATGTTTCTTTTTATCTTGCTATTCTAAACGACGTAGACCCGACAGAGATTAAATCTATTTTGAGTTTAAAAGAAGGTTTGTCCAACTAACAATATACAAATGGAGTAAATATAGTGAAAGCTTTAATTCTTGCTGCCGGTTATGGGACTCGGTTGTATCCGCTTACGCAGTCAACGCCGAAGCCCCTATTGGATGTAAGCGGAAGCCCGGTGGTGGAGTATATTTTGGAAAAAATAGAAGCAATACCCGATATTGAGGAATCCTATATAATAGTCAATCAGAAATTCTATTCCAAGTTTGAGGAATGGAAGAAAAACTATAAATCTAAAAAACCGATTACATTGATAAATAACGGCACAACTGATGACAGCAATAGGATGGGAGCGATAAAGGATATGGAACTTGCGATTAGAGAAGAAAAAATAAATGACAATCTTCTGGTCATAGCAGGGGACAATCTCTTAGATTTCGATTTGCAGAAATTTCACGATTTCTGTAAACGGAAGAAATCTTTTTGTATAGGCCTTTTCAGAATTGATAACCTGTCTCTGGTTCATAAATACAGCAATGTTAAATTGGATTCCGACCATAGAATAACAGATTTTGTGGAAAAGCCACAGAAAGCGTTATCTAACCTGATAGCAATTTGTCTCTACGTGTTCCCGAGAGAGGGGCTTAAATTAATAAAGAAGTATCTTGATGAAGAAAACAATCCCGATACTCCGGGGTATTTCATGCAATGGTTGGTTGCAAAAGAGAAGGTCTATGGCTATGAATTCTCCGGCAAATGGTTAGATATAGGAGATATGAATTCGTATAATAAGGCAAAGGAAGAATTTAAGTCTATTTCAAATTCTTAAGAATCTTCAATAAAGGAGTTGTAATATGAAAAAAGGGGATTTTTTACTGACTTCCGAGTCGGTTACAGAAGGGCATCCTGACAAAGTTTGCGACCAGATTTCCGACGCAGTTTTAGATGAAGTGATAAAACAGGACAAAATGGGACGTGTTGCTTGCGAAACCTTTATAACTGTTGGACTTGTAATAGTTGGCGGAGAAATAACGACTACAGGATATGTGAACCTTAATAGTCTCGTGCGTGGAGTTTTAAAAGACATAGGTTATACGGATTCTAAATATGGTTTTAATTACGAAAACTGTGGGATATTAAATGCCATAGGTATGCAATCGCCGGATATTGCGATGGGCGTAGACAAGGGTGGTGCCGGTGACCAGGGAGCAATGATTGGATATGCCTGCAATGAAAGCAAAGAATTAATGCCGCTACCTATTATGCTCGCTCACAAATTAACTTTAAGATTAGCAGAGGTGCGTAAAAAGAAGATACTTGGTTTTATAGGACCGGATGGCAAGAGTCAGGTCACGGTGCAATATAAAAACGGCAAACCTGTTGCGGTTAAAAGAGTAGTTATAGCCACGCAACATACCGAAGAAATCTTAGATAAATCAGGACAAAAAATTACTAATGCTTCTAAGGAGAAAATAAAGAAAGAAGTTATTATCCCTGTCCTCGGTAAGCTTTATAACTCCAAGGAAACAATATGTTCAATAAACGAAACTGGTAAATTTGTTATCGGCGGACCTCAATCAGATACGGGTATGACGGGTAGAAAACTGATTGTTGATACATACGGAGCAAATATCCCGCATGGCGGTGGAGCTTTTTCCGGCAAAGATTCGACGAAAGTTGACCGTTCTGCGGCTTATATGGCAAGATACTTGGCTAAAAATATTGTTGCGGGCAAATTGGCGCAAGAATGCATGATTCAACTTGCGTATGTTATAGGTTTAAGAGAACCTGTTTCTGTTTTTGTAGATACAAAAGGAACAGGTAAAATTTCGGATGAAAAAATAACGAAAATAATCCGCGATAATTTTAATCTTTCCCCAAGTGAAATAATCGATTATCTAAAACTACGCAGACCAATTTTCAGAAAGACCGCTACATATGGGCATTTTGGTAGAAACGATAAAGATTTTACTTGGGAAAAGACAGATAAAGCTAAATTATTTGCAAGTAAAATTAAAAATTAAAAAAGGGGAGGTTTTTATGAGTAATTTTATTGGTGTTAATAAAAAGGCAAGACAAGGCTATGGCTTTGACGAGATTGCTTTGTCTCCCGGCTCTATTACTATAAACCCCGAAGAAGTAGATACTAATTGGCAGATTGGAGATTTTAAATTTGATGTTCCTGTTATAGCAGCCGCAATGGACGGAGTAGTTGACACGAAATTTGCCATAGCAATGGGTAAATTGGGCGGTATTGCAATCCTTAATCTTGAAGGTGTGCAGACCAAATATGAAAACCCCGATAAAGTTATTGAGAAGATTGTTAAAAGTAGCGGGACGGAAGCCACGCGTTTGGTCCAGCGTATATACGAAGAGCCGATAAAAGAGAAGTTAGTGGCAAAAAGAATAAAAGAAATAAAGAAGGCAAATGTTCCGGCTGTTGTCTCCTGTATTCCTCAAAAAGCTCCCACTTTGGGCAAAATTGCCCAAGATGCCGGTGCGGATATATTTGTTGTTCAATCTACCGTACTCACCGCAAAACATATTTCTACAAAGTATAAGCCCGTTGATTTGCAGAAATTCTGTAGCCAGATGAAAATACCTGTGATGCTTGGGAATTGTGTTACTTATGAGGTTGGATTATCACTTATGCAGGCAGGAGCTTCTGCGGTGTTGGTGGGTATTGGACCGGGCGCGGCATGCACTACAAGAGGTGTGTTGGGGATAGGCGTTCCACAGGTGACCGCCATGTGCGATGTTGCTGCAGCAAGAGATTTTTATTATAAAAAAACAAAAAAATATATTCCGGTTATTGCTGATGGAGGCATGAGAACCGGCGGAGACCTTTGCAAAGCCATTGCTTGCGGAGCCGATGCGGCTATTATAGGTTCGATACTTGCAAGAGCTAAAGAATCGCCAGGAAAAGGTCACCACTGGGGAATGGCAACTCCTCATCCTAATCTACCTCGTGGAACCCGCATATATGTAGGAACTACAGGACCTTTAGAAGAGATTATCTTTGGTCCTGCCCGCACTGATGATGGTTCGCAGAATCTTGTTGGCGCGCTTCAAACATCTATGGGCAATTTAGGAGCAAAAAACATAAAAGAAATGCACAAGGTGGAAATAATAATTGCTCCGTCTATTCAGACAGAAGGGAAACTTTTCCAGCGTGTCCAAAGAGTTGGAATGGGGAAATAAACAACTTTTAATTTCCAATTACTAATATCCAATTCCTAATTAAATATTCATTGGGAATTGTCTGTCTGCTCCGATGTCACGTCGGAAAGGTAGAGGATATTAGAAAATAGGGAAGTGATATAACAATTTGAACCCTAATACCGAGCTTGTTCTCCTGCCTCGACGATGTCGGGTGGTTCAGGGCAAAAGTCAAATATCAAAATCAAATAAAACTCTCAAAGATTTTTATCAAGAATCAGGCAGAATGTCCCGTATTTAATACGGGAACGGGGATGAAAAAGAGGATGACCATGTTATTCCTGTCCCTGTTCCCCGTTTTCACGAGGACAAGTTTCACAGGGATAAACTCCCCTTTTGTCATCTTTTAATGCCCCGCCCTTTATGGCGGGGTAATTTACTTTTCCTTTATTGTCCGGATAGTTTATCCGCTTCCGAGAAAACATAGTCTTTGTCTTGCGGGGGTATGGTAGATATAGTTAAAAGTCTGTCTGTATTAGAAAAACCTTTGGCATGTCCGTCAAAAAAAACGATATGAACATACTTGCCTTCATGATTTAATAATGGAGGAGTTGCTCCCGATAAGTTATAGTCCATAACTAAAGCTTTATTGCCATCTATACTTCCTGTAAAATTTGGTAGTCCTCCCGATCTTGCCCTGTAAATATAAGCGCTATTTATATCCTGTAAAGAAGGATTTCCCCATAGGGACTGAATCTCTTTAGCATCGTTTGAGTAACTGCTTGACGGGCATACAAAAAGTCCGAAATTACTGCCGAGATATTTTTCCATTAAATATCCCAACCCTATTTCTGAATGTGTAGTGTCTCTTATCATATTGTTGGCTTCTTGTGGACCATAAGTTGGGGGAAGAGTCTCAAAATTATCATTTGCGTATTCATTTAAAGCAAGTCCGAACTGCTTCAAATTATTAATACAAGTTACCCTTCTCGCTCCTTCTCTTGCTCTGCTTAAAGCAGGCATTAAAATACCTGCGAGAATTCCCATGATTGCAACAACAACCAAAAGCTCGATTAATGTGAAGCCGTGTTTTCTATCCATTTTAACCTCCGCTAGTTTTTACCTTTTGCTATTTTTTCCTTAAGTTTCCTTTCGACAATTGACGGAACAAACCCGCTTAAATTAGCTCCCAAAGAAGCCATTTCCTTTATTATCTTGGAACTAAGATAAGAATAATTTTCTGAGGGCATCATAAATATCGTTTCTATATCGTGAGCAAGTTTTCTGTTGGATAAAACCATCTGGAACTCATATTCGAAATCCGATATAGCCCTTATGCCTCTTAATACGATGTTACATTTTTTACTTCTTACATAATCGATAAGAAGCACCTCAAATGAATCGATTTCTATATTATTAATACCCTTTGTTACTTCTTTTAACATATTTATTCTTTCATCGATAGAAAACAAAGGATTTTTATGCGGATTCGAAGCAACTGCAATAATAAGTTCGTCAAATATCCCGACAGCTCTTTTTATAAGGTCTAAATGCCCTAAGGTTATAGGGTCAAAAGTGCCAGGATAAATAACTCTTTTAGTCATGCTTATGTTTTTCCTTACTGAAGAATTCTATCACCATAATAACAACTTGTCCAAACCTATTATAGGCTATCAGGATATCAAGGAATCAGGACACAGTATATTAGGTTATCAGTGTATCAGGGAAATGTTATAAAAACAACCTGATATCCTTTTCTCCTGATATCTACTACGCTCCGTCGCCAAAGCGGCTATGGCGCGTCGGAGACCTGATAATCTGATATTCTGAATCCTAATTTATACTGTTTTATTGTCAATTGATGATTTTATCTTTATAATACACTTGAAAATGGAAAGAAAAATAATTTTTGCAACGTCTATTTTGTCTTCTGATTTTTCCAAATTAAAGGAAGAAATCAAAAAATGCGAAGACGCCGGAGCCGATAGAATACATTTAGATGTGATGGACGGGCATTTCGTTCCCAATCTTACATTTGGCCCTGTAGTTGTGGAATCAATAAAAAAGGTAACATCTCTACCGCTAGATGTTCATTTGATGATTGAAAAACCGTCTAAATATATAAACGATTTTATAAATGCTGGAGCTAGCTTGATTGCTTTTCATGTGGAAGAATATCCGGGCAAAAACTCGCCTGTGCCCAAGGATGGCGTTTACCCTCGCACAACCGTAGACATGGACGAAGATAAACTTCGAGAAACTATTCGCATGATAAAAACAAAAGGAGTAAAAGTTTCTCTTGCTCTAAATCCGCCGACGCCCTTTTTTGCCGAAAATCTTGCAGATGAATTAAACGAAGTTCTTGTAATGACCGTAAATCCGGGCTTTGGAGGTCAAGCTCTAATTACTTCCGCTATTGATAAGATAAGAAATATAAGAAGTATCTTTTCCAAAGATATAAAAGTTGATGGCGGTGTGAATGAGGATACAATTAGTAAAACAACAGATGCTGGAGCAAATGTATTAGTGGTGGGAAGTTACTTTTTTCGCTCAAAAAACCCTAAAGAAGCTCTGCAGAAACTGAAGAATCTCATCTGAACTTAAAAGTAAAAACGCAAAAGTCAAAACCACAATTAAAAATTCAAAAATAACTGTTTTTATTATTTAAATTTTATCTTTTGACTTGTAGTTTTACCTTTTTACTTTTAACTTCTCACTTGTCACATTCACTCTCAAGAATTATCGTTACAGGTCCATCATTTTCTAAGCTGACAACCATATGCTCGCCAAATATTCCAGTTTGCGGAGAAAACCCCTGCCGTTTTAATTTTCCCAAGAACTCCTCAAATAATGCTTTTGCCTCTTTGGGATTTTTCGCTTTCTCAAAGGAAGGTCGTCTTCCGCTATTGGTATTAGCATATAGCGTAAATTGTGGAACTACTAAAAGGTCTTCCTTTATATCTTTTAGGGAGAGATTCATTTTGCCAGCAGTATCTTCAAATATCCTCAAATTTAGAACCTTATCTACCAATTTATCTATATCTTGCAAGGTATCCTTCGCTCCTATTCCTAATAAAAGCAAAAGCCCGCCTTTTATCTTCGCGACTTCTTTATTGTTAACTTCTACTTTTGCGCTTTTGACTCTTTGGATTACAGTTTTCATTTTATCTCGAATAATTTATTTGGCGTTTTAGAACCTCTCACCAATCGTATTTTTTTTATTGGGAGTTTTAAAAACGAAGCAAGCGCTTCAGTTACAGCTTTATTTGCTTGGCCTTGTATCGGTTTTGCTCTTACCTTGACTTGGAAACTATCTTCGGATTTTTGAATAACTTCTTCTTTCTTTGAGTTTGTGGTGACTTTTACTTTAATGAGCATGAGAATTTGCTACAGCTAACTCTGTTCTTCTAATTTTGCTCTAAGGGTTTGTTCCCAACCAAATGCTTTTAAAAGAATTCTTTCGTGTTCTTGAAATCTCCCCATTATTTCATTATTTAATTTTAATCTCTTAAAAGTAACTGGGCTATAAATAACAATTTCATTCTTATTACTCATCTTTTCGTCTAAATCCCAATGAGCTAACGCATTTCTTAATTGTTGAACAAATCTTAAGGAGTTTTTTATTTTTGAATACTGCTTTAACTTTTTGAAATATGGGATTTGCTCGTAGAGCGAGATCTTTTTATCAAAACTGAAATGGGATGTTTCTATAATATAATAAAGAAAATCTGATGCTTGTTGGTTAGTTTTAGGGAAAAAATATGTCCTGAGTTTCCAACCAAGCGCCCTTTCTATTACCGTTGCATCTGAAATAATAGTTCCCCTAAACAAACTTAATTTTTCCCTGATTATTTGATTCATGATTTTTAAATTTTATGATTTGATAAGAATTTGGCGGACTTTGTCCGCCGTAGTCCCGACGAAGTAAGAGCGAAACTCGCCTTTACCCTGCAAAGCAGAGCTTCGGATATTAGGTCTGCCTCCGCTCTTGCGAGCTTCGGCGAAACCAAAACAGAAATTTTTTTAATACATTTTTTTAATTTATTTCTGCCCCCATTTTTTCTTTTAAAAGGAAAAGAAAATTTATCTGTTTTGTGTTTCTCTTAATCAGAGAAAAGCGGAAACGCTCTAATTTTAATCGCAAAAGCGCAAAAATTCCTTCCAAACCCCCTTCCTTTTTGCCCTTTTGCTCCGCCGTCCGTCCGAAAAAAACTGGATTGCTCGCGGAGCGAGCGACTGAAACTATTTTTTAATCTTTTCCAAAATTTCTTTAATCACAAAATCTATTTTTGTGATTATTTGATGATTTGGAAATCTTAATACTTCCCACCCTTCTTTTACAAGATACTCATCTCTCTCGATGTCCTCAATTACTGGTAATCCGTCAATTATATTATGATTCCCAAAACCATCGCATTCAATATTTAATTTTCTTTCTCCCGCCAAGGCAAAATCTAAAGTATATCTTTTCGTAACAAATTTTGGGATGAGTTTATAACCGAGTGATTCAAAATCAATTTTTTGCAATTTTTGATAGAGTAAAAGTTCTGTTGGTGAATCAAAATTGCCAGAAAAATATTGTTCTTCAAATTCTTCCTGTTTTTTAATTTTATCATAAGTTTCTGCAATCTTCCCTAAGATTCCATTTCTCGTATAGCAAAATTGTTTATCTCCAACAATATATAAAAGATATTTTGCTCGTGACAACGCCACATTGAGTATTTGGGGATGAGCGTTATACCAACGATCATTGTTCCCGTTTCCCTTGGAAGAAAGAACTGTAGAAAAAATCATAATATCTTTTTCAGAACCTTGAAACTTGTGAGCTGTAAGTATTTTGACATTATGTTTTTCAATAATATCTTGCGGGGTTGCTTGTGTAATTATGCGATATATTTCTTTTTGTTGCTGTGAGTATGGAGTTACGATTCCTATTGATAAATTTGAATCTTTAATTTCTTTTATAATCCCTTGAAAAACATTATTTACTTGTAATGCTTCATCTCTATTCACCCTACTACCGCTTGGAGGCCTCATTACTGTCCCACTACAATCTTCCCACTTAATCCCTAGAGGCAAACTGCTTGGCCAATTTGAATAGTTAAGATTTGAAGCAATACTTAATTTTCCACTGTAAAATACCTGATTACATAAATCAATTATTTGATCTTCTGACCGATAATGTTTAGCAAGCAAAACAGGCGGTTTGCTTAAACAGGATTCTGCACAGCGATAAAGCGAAACATCATAGTATCTTATTTTTGATGGATATAATTCTTCTTGTTCTTGCAGATTATATGTCTTCGCGATTCCCTTGTCTAAATCTTTAGTAATTCCAGCGATATGTGAAAGTTGCATAGGGTCTCCTACTACAACTACTTTTTTTGCTCTATAAAGAGCGGGAGCGGCGGAGGGTAAATCTATTTGTGATGCTTCGTCAAAAATTACATAATCGAAAATACCAGCTTTTAGGGGAAAAGTTCTATTAAGAGATTTGAGTGTTGATGACCAAATTTTCAACACCTCAAGAGCTTTAGTAAAAGAATGATCGCCTATGTCTTCGTGGAAGCTTGTAGTTTCAACTTCGTGTAAAAAATCTTTTGCCTTATTGGACGCTCCCCATTTGCCAAGCATTTTGTTTGCGTAGATAGATTTTACATATTCTCTTGATAATTTGAAAAAATCTTCTTCTATTCTTTTAATTTCCTTTTCCACATTTATTTTTTGAGGCATTCTTTGCAGTTTCCACAAATAGTATTTAAATTTAAAAAATAAAATTATCCCACTTTTGAGTTTTTTTAATTCATATAATTCATTTACCTTTCCTTCAAGCTCATCAATCTTCAAAAGTAATTTTTTATTGTCTATAATATTTTGCCAAAGAATACCAACTCTTTTTAGTGATATTGTAGTTATATTTCTCTTTTTTTGAGAATCTAAAGAAAGCTCATTAAATTTTTTCGTTAAATCTTGCCTAAGTTCTTTTTTACCTGTACGAAAAAGTAAATTCTGAAAATCACTATTTATTTTTTCGTTAACTACATCAACAGCTTCATTTGTATGACTTACAAATAAAACTTTTTTATCATTCAAAAATAAATTTATAAGTAAATTCATTATAAATTGACTTTTTCCAGTCCCTGGTGGTCCAGTAATTACAGATAGTTTGTTTTCAAACACGCTTTTAAGTGCGCTAATCTGATAGTCATTTAACGGAAACGGCAACACTAATGGATTATTAGAATTGATAGTATTATCAATATGTTCAGTTTGGTTCGTTATAAAAGAAAGTGCTGTTTCTTCCGTATCCGTTCTTGTTTTTAAATTCATCAAGTCCTTAATAAGACTCATATTAAAAAGAGTGTTTTCGCCAACAAAAATTAAACTTTTATTATACAGACCAGCACCCATTATTTTAGAAAGTTTCTCTGTGTTTGTTAATTTTAGAGGATTTATTTCTTCGTTGATCGAAAAATTTGTTTCTTCAAGAAGAATATCCAAACATTTTTTAACGAGTGTTTTTGAATCAGAAATATCTCCTTTAAATATTTTTTCAAATTCTTGATTTATTTCTGCGATTTCTTCTGTTCTCAACCCCATTTTATTTAATGCTTGTATTCCACAATTTGGGACTGGGTCATCTTTGTGTAGAAAAATATTTTGTTCGTCTTCAGTAAAACTTATTTTTGTTACAAAAAGTGGAGCCACACGATTTTCTTGTTTTTTGCTATCAAAATAAAATAAGAGAGGATAGCCGTAATATATTTCCTTATTTTGAACTTTCGAACCTTTTATTAATTTGACTATTTTTTCATCAGTAACTGACACTTCGTTTTCTGATTTGTTAAAAATAAAAGGGTCATAACTAAAAGGATAGAGCGTTGCTTTTGTTCGCACATTTATAGAAATGTCTTTTGCCAAAACATCTTCTTGCTTAATACAGTCAAGCCAATATCCAATAATTTTATTTATCGTACTCATAGTTATTTTATTAAATTCCCAATTGAAACGCCCAGCGCTTTGGCAATTTTTGTCATAAATTTCTATGCTTCACTTAGTTGACGATTAAGTTCTCGCTCAAGTGTCGCTGAAAAATCGCGTATAATCCCCTGCAAAATTTCTCTTATTTCCATATCTATTTTTTTTTATCTAACGGGGTGAACTTCTTTGCCTTGAGCTGTTTCCGGCTTTCCGGCGTTTGCAGGTAATTTTTTGGGGAAACCACGCTCCTACCGATCTCTTTTTCTGTTTGTTTTCGGGCATTTCCGGCAACGCCTCCGCCTCTTTTTGCCACCTTTTTATTTTTTACAAAGGTATCCGGCTTTTCTTGTTGAGAAATTTCGGTTGTCACTCGCTCGCCAAGCATATTGAAAATCAATTCCAAGTCATCCATATGGTCGCGCAAATTTTGCCGTTTCAGTCCTTTTAGTTTTTTATATTCACTCGGTGTCACACCAAAAGCGGCTTTAGAAATTTCGGCGGTCAAAATTTCGTATTCTTTTTGCTCTTTTACACCGCGCTTTTGCCATTCATCTGTAAGTTCTTCGCGGATAGCAATACCGCGCATTCGCTTTTCTATCCAGCTTTCAGAATACCCCTTAAGTTTATAGAGCATCTTGGTTCTTTTGGTTGCCAACTCTGGATCTTCAATTTCTTGCACTCGCTCATAGCCTACTTTTGCCAGCCAACGTTTAAAAGGCTCGGCTTTAGGGGACGGAATGGATTGAATTATGCGAAAAATGCCTTCAGTGTTGGCGCAATTTAACATCTGCGGGCCGCCAGCGGTCGGGACGGAAAGGGGGGTGACAATTTGTCCCCACCCTTTGTTGAGCTCTTCGTTTCTAATCCGAAATTTCTTAATATAGTCCGTAACATTCGGCGTATCAGTAAGCGCCTCCACTACATCATTTACCACAAACCACCACTCATTTTTATACAGGGTCTTCCTAACTTTTTTACCTTTAAATAAAGCGATTTTTGTTGTTCCCATATTTACCCCTCGTTAGATAATCTTTTATTTTAATTGATTTTCAATAGCTATAATAATTTCTTTGGCGTTTTAAAACCTCTCACCAATCGGACTTTATTTTCGGGGAGTTTTAAAAACGAAGCAAGCGCTTCAGTTACAGCTTTATTTGCTTGGCCTTGTATCGGTTTTGCTCTTACTTTAACTTGGAAACTATCTTCGGATTTTTGAATGACTTCTTCTTTCTTTGAATTTGTGGTGACTTTTACTTTGATGAGCATAGGGTTTTATACTTATCAGACAAGATATGATTTTAGTAGTTTTATATTATTCTATGAGTTCTTCTTGGATTTTTACTATTGTACCTGATATTCCGTCCAAAGTAATGAGAATTGTGAAATCTCTCTTGATCACAATTTCTTTTGTACCCATAACGGGAAATCTTTCTTGCTTAATTTAAGATTGCTTTTCATATCTGCATTGACCTTGGCTAGAACTTTCATTAATCCTTTAAATTCCTTTTTCATTCTATCAGCATCTCGTTCGTTCTCATAATATACAAAATCGCGTAGTTCCTCAAAAAAATCTTCCACTAAGCTATTTATCTTTTTGTTACTTATAATACTAGCTTCTTTATTTACAAAAAATTGTATTAAAGGATGGTTAATATTAAACGCTACTTTTATCTTGATACCTGGATATGCACCAATATAAGAACCTTCAAATTGTAACAATTCGATACTATGCGAATATGGGAATCGTTTACGATTTCTAGTTCGTCCTGGGTAAATAACATAGTATGCCACCTCGGTTTCACACTTTATTTTTGTTTTAAAATTAAGTAATAAATCAAGATAAAACTCTTGTTCTTCTCCTATACTAGAATATTTTACTGGGAAAATAGGCAACCTAGAATTTATCAATTTCTTTGCCTCATAGCTTCCACCGGATATCCATTGTTTCTCAAATAATCCCTGGCATAAAATAAAACAAGCATTTTTTTCTAATAAGTTATTTAGAAAGATATGATATTTTTTGCTGTTTTTATAAATTGTAACAACGAAATTTTTAATAAGTAGGTTCTGTACATTTTTAGTACAGCCTATAACTAATGGCATATATGACTCGATAAACTGCTTTGTTAGCTCTACTCTTCTTCTTTTGCTTAAAGCATGCCAATTTGCAAACAATTTACTGAATATTGTATATTGAAAATCTGAAATAATTTCACGTATGTAATCAGCATTCAAAATGCCGTTTCGGTTTAAATTCAATTTCTGTTTTTTGTTTATATTTATTTTTCCAAAGAAATTTCGATTGGGGAAAAAATCGTGCACAAAAATACCTTTGTGGCATATACTTACTGACAGATCTCTTGGATTTCTTAGAAAAGAAAATAAGCTTAGCGGAACTAGTATTTTGCCCTTCTCCTTGGCAACTATCAAAGCGCATATACCAGAATAACTATCTGTGTTAATTTTTTCTTCTAATAGTACTAACTTATTGATTACATCTTCCTCTACAACTTTGATCTTGTCACTCAGTTCGCCCTTGATACTAAGTTCCAATTTTTGAGCTTCACAACTTATTCGAGTAGAATCTTCTATAAGTGTAATTGGTATCTCAACAAACCTTATATAATTATCTATTTTTGCCTTTAAGGCGTCGAGAGATAGGGGTTCTTTTAAGAAGAATGTTATTTTTGTTCCCGTTTTTTTTCGATTTGTTTTATAAAAAGAGAAGTTCCTATTTGATTCTTGTGTAACCCTAAATTTCAAAGATTTCTTGTCTTCCATTTTAGTTTCTACTTCAAAGCATTCGCACAATAAAAAATATGCTAGTACACCAATACCAAATTCGCTTATAGCCTCGTATTTTGAGGAAATAGATGTTTGACTATAAAAACTATGTCCTAGGTTTGCAAAATAATTTTCAACTATCAGCTCATCCATTCCCATGCCATTATCTTCTATAGTTAAATTATTTCTATTTAAGGATACTAATATATGTGGGGAAAAAGAGGTGTCTATTTTCTTTTTTAATCTACAAGTATCAATAGAATTTTGCAAAGCTTCGCGAATAGCAATGTCACTTGAGGGATAAAGTCTCTTTCCAGCAAATATACTAATAATCTTATTTAGGTCAAAAGTAAATCCTATATTCTTGGGAGTAAACCCGAAGACCTTGATATCGTGTTCGACATTGTAATAATCCACTTTTAATTTTATCCCAGGTAAACGCGATATAATCTTCCGAAAATATTTTAGTTCCTTTTTAATATTTTCGTATTGAAGTAACAAAGTATCATATAAATCTCTACGTTCACACTCAGATTTAATAATGATCGTGCCGTTTTCAAACTCAAGCTTGTAATTTGCGCGATGCTTTAGCCATTCTTTTTTACTAATTTTGCCCAAAGGCACGTATTTGTTGAATAACATATCGGGAACCCTGTCATTAGTTATATCTAATGTATCTGCCAGACGTAATAGTCCTGCAAGGAATGGTATGCAAATATAATCAGTTTTAACTTTGATTTTTGGGTCAAATAAATCATAATCTAATAAGTTTTCGATTCTGTGCCCTTTGCAAACTAATGCTATAATTTCTGCATAATTTTTAATGATGCCTATTTCTTTCCAGTTCCCAATAATAAACTTAAAGCTTAGCTCATGATGTATGTGTCTAATATAATCGGCTAAATTTTTACCTTGCTCCTCTTGCTTATATATTTTATAGTCGTCGTTTTTTTCTATTTTTTTCTTATCGCGTTCGGATGGAATCATCCCCACATCGTGTAAATAACATGACATTATCAAAATGTATTTTTCCTCATCATTTAAGCAATTGATATTTTCCCCTAAGAGACTAGTAGTATTTTTTAAAACTCTTTTAGAATGGTCTATAGAATGGTCTGTAAAATGTGGGAAATTAGTCAGATATCGTCTTAATGTTTGTGTTATTTGTTTTTCGCATTCTTCAATACTCGCAAGGAATTTTGGTGGTATTTTAAACAACTCTGAAGAATTATTCATATTTTTATTTTATCAAATCATCAATTGAAACTTTTACTTTTATGAGCATGGGGTTTCAAATTTTTCGTTGCTTGCCCGCTGTCGCGTTCTTCGGTGGCGTTACGTAATAAATTACTACATAATTTACACGTGACAGCCACGTTTAAATTTCTAACTTTGCCCAGAACCACTCACTTTGCTTTCGCAAAGTTCGGGTACAGGGCATTCACACACTCGCAAAAACCCCCTTACTTTTTAAAAACGTAAGGGCTGTGCCATGAACCCGAGTGAAATTTTCGATAGAAAGTTTTGCGAGTGGTTCATGGCGGAGAGGCCGGGATTCGAACCCGGGGTGGAGTTACCCCCACAACTGCTTAGCAGGCAGCTGCCTTCAGCCACTCGGCCACCTCTCCTTTTTTCAGTCCCCCTGTTTCATTTCAGAGAAATGTAGGGGGACCAGTAAAATCGTTAATACGAGTTAATAATGGTTAACAAAGGTTACTTTAAAACATCTCACAGCCATTCTAACATTTAGTAATTCAAAAATGTATTCAACGCAGATATTTGCTTGATTAACGATAATTAGAAAAAGTAAGCGGAATGGGAAAGTCTTCCAGCTTTTTTAAATGCGCGATAACTTCCTGCAGTTCATCCTTTTTCGCTGAGCTGACTCTTATTTTTTCACCTTCAATTTGAGTTTGTACTTTAAGCTTAAGCTCTTTTATAATTCCTATTAGCTGTTTCGCTTTTTCCTTCTCAATGCCCATACATATTTCCACTGTTTGGCGAACATGACCCTGAAATGTATTTTCCGGTTTATTAAATTTCAGAGATTTCAGAGCGATGTTTCTTTTTGCCATCCTGGTAGTTAAAATGTCGGTAAGAGAACGCAACTTTGCATCATTATCGGAGACCAAAGTGATTTTTTTCTCTTTGCGGTCGTAGGCGATAGAAGATACGCTATTTTTAAAATCAAACCTCTGTATCAATTCTTTGTTTGCCTGATTTATCGCGTTGTCCATTTCCTGCAGGTCGACTTCGGATACTATATCAAAAGAAAAATTTGCCATAATTTACTCCTCAATAGTTTTACTAGTTTATCCCAATTGTTCTTTTAGAATTTCTGCTATTTTATTGATACTTTCTTTTCCCTTATTAACATATAATGCCCCTTCAAGAATTTTATTATCGAACTGGTTTTTGTTCAGACCGGTATGGTAAATGATAAGCGTATTATCATATTGGGGGTCTTTCTTGAGATAATCGCCCACTGAACCGCCGTGCCCGGTCATCATAATGTCCAATACCGCAGCATCTATCTGAGGTTTCTTGGATGAAAGTAGGGCAAGGGCATTTGCTCCATTGGGGGATTCTATTACTTCATAATCAGGAATGGCTTCAAGTATAGTTTTTAATGAAAGCCTGATAATGTCGTCATCTTCTACTAATAGAATAGTTTTTTTACTCATTTTTCACCTCACTTGTTTTATAAGATATAGGAGAAGACGCAAGAATAAATTCGACCTTTTTATTCAGTTTATCCATGTCTCCTGAGGTTATTTTATCAGATAAAGAAAAAGAATAAACCTCTTTTAATCCTTTTAGTAATAATTCTTTTTTCATAATTCTTAATGCTCTATCCTTACCTGTCCCACTGCCGTATGTTACAAAAATAGCTCCGTTTTTGCCTTCTAACCCACTGCATTTTTTTAAGAAGGTGTTGACTTGGGGTGTTGGAGAAAATGCCCAGACGGGACTGCCTATAATAATAAAGTCGAATTCTTTCATGTCCCATTGGAGCTGTTCGGTTTTTGCCTTTACACGGAAGAGAGCTTTAAATGAATTGGTGAAAAAAGTTCCGAAATTTCCTTCTAATTTTATGCGGGAAACTTGTATGTTTTTCTTTTCAAGCTGATTTTCTATTTCTATAGCGGCTTTTTCTGTGTTTCCGGTTAACGAAAAATATACAATCGCAACTTTCATAATTGATTTACCTCCTCTTCTTAACGCGCAATTATATTACTTATTGTAGTTGTTCTTCAAACTTGAGCGGTTTGTATACAGAAATTACAATAACAGATGGGTTCGGATTCTGCGTTGTAAATGAAATGGTTACATTTACGGCATCTTAGAAAGTGTTTTTTGGGAGAATCTTTTTCTAATATTTGATTATCTTTTAACATTCTTACTTCCTTGAACATCCAGCTTAGTTCCCTTCCCTGCCAGGGGAGCGATTCAATCATTAAAGGCCTTTTGAATTTTATATTTTCTACAGCGCTGAAAAATTCTGCCCAGTTAATTTTGCCATAGGGCGGTTGTAAGTGCATATCTTTTGTCCCGTCGTTATCGTGAACATGACAGTCAAACATTTTTTCCTTTATTACATTAAATGTCTCAATCACTCCTTTGCCAACATTGGCGTGTCCGGTATCCAAGCAGACCCCCAGAAAAGGTGAAGGAAATTCGTCTAATATCTTCTTTAGTGTTTCGATCTTGTATAAGGGATGCAATGGCAGCATATTTTCAACGGCAAGTTTTATGTTGAGCTGTTCCGCATTTTTAAGGAGTATTTCTAAACTTTCCTTGAAGAGTTCTTCTCTGACGGGAATATCTGTATCTTGTTTTACTCTACCGCCGGGATGAATTGTAAGGACCTGTGTTTTTATAATGTCCATCTGCCTCATAACAGCAATGTGTTGGTTTATTGCCTTTTTTCTTATTATGGAACTTAAGCTTGAAAGGTCTTTATCTTCGCCAAAAGGAGCATGGATAGAAGAGATAATTATATTTCTTTTTTCTAAATCCTGATTTAATTGAGAAAGTTTTTGGTGAGTTTTGTTCAATAGAAACGAAGCATGCGCTTCTATTTTATGAATTTCGGCCTTTTGGAGTATTTCTATTGTTTTATAGAATGTTCCTTTTTGGTAACATTCTTCTAATTCAGGAATAACAAGTCCTAATTCCATAAGTATTTTTCTTTTGAAGAAGTTAATATAACTTTAGAAATTGTTGAAGATGCCTATTTTTTTAAATTAGATAATACGGTTTGAGTTATGCCGGCTTCATCCATCCCAAAGAGCTTGTAAAGTTCTTCGGGTTTTCCGGATTCGCCGTAGTGGTCAACGCCTATTTTTACAAATTTTACGACGAGGGATTCTTCTGCTATTACCTGCGCGACAATAGAACCTAATCCTGTTTCTTTGTGGTGGTCTTCGAGAGTGACGATAAGCCCCGTATTAACTGCTTGTCTTATTGCGTCTTTGTCTATATCAGAGGGGCATGAAATATTCACAACTCTGACGGAATACCCTTTTGTTTTTAGAGAATCAGAAACTTTGATGGCTTTTTCTGAAATGGCTCCGCAGGTTATTATGGAAGCATCGTTTCCGTCTCTTAAAATGTCCGCCTTGCCGTATTGGAATTCATATTTCCCCCCAAATAATGGACTGCAGTCTTCTGCAAGAACTATTGGAAGCTTTGACCTCCCCATAGCAACGATAAAGTTACCTCTTTTTTTAGCTATATATCTTACAGCTCTATCGGTCTGATTGGGGTCGGCAGGGACGATAATTTTAAATCCGAACAGATTCCTCATCGCTCCTATGTAATCAATGCACTGGTGTGTTTTGCCGTCTTCTCCAACGTCTAATCCGCAATGGGTGCACATTAGTTTAAGGTTGGAATTATTAATATCGTTTAGTCGGTGCTGGTTATAGGTCTCGTCAATACCGAATACTCCAAAATCAGCAAAAAAGGTTACAATTCCTTCCGTAGAAAGCGCTCCTGCAACTGTGGCAGTGTTATGCTCTTGAACGCCTCCTTGTAGAAAATTGCAAGAACAGTTATTTGCAAATGAAGCCGTCTTTACGGATGTGGACAAATCACAATCCAAAACAACCAAAGGATTTTTGCCGGGTACATTCCTGCCTATTTGCCCGCCTGCTGCGAAGCGGGCAGGGAAATTACGTTTACCGATATCAGCCAGTGCTTTTCCGAATGCGCTTCTGTTGTCTGTTTTTTCCTCAGGTCCGTATATAAATGGAGTGCCTACATCTATGTCTATTTTTTCTTCCGGTCTTTTTCCCGGCAACAAAGGATGAATTTTTTCTCTCCTTTTACTGTATTTAGTTAAGTCATCTACAAGCCCTAATTCTTTTATAGCCTGTTTATATTGTTCTATGTTTAACGCTTTACCGTGAAATTCCCATTTATTTTCTATAAACGATATACCTTTGCCCATAGTGGTTCGGGCAATAATGGCAACTAGCTTGTTCTTACTGTGAGCCCCTTCTCTAAGGGCTTCGTAGATTTGCTTATAATCATGTCCGTTAATCTCCAGAACTTTCCATCCGTCGGCTTCATAATTTGCTTTTATATTCTGAGGCATTACATCATGAATCCATCCCGAAATCTGGAGTTGATTGTAGTCTATAATAACGGTAAGGTTTGTAAGGTTATATTTCTTGGCAAATTTTCTTGCTTCGGCAATTTGTCCTTTTGCTTGCTCTCCGTCGCTCATTACCACAAAAACATTCCAGTCCTCTTTCTTAATTCTTGATGCAATGGCAAAACCGCAACCTGCTGAAAGTCCTTGTCCTAAATTACCGGTTGACCACTCTATGCCGGGGACATCTCTTACGACGTGTCCCTCAAAAAGAGTTTTCTCATTTCGGAAACCTGATATCACATCGTCGATATTTATGAATCCCAATCTTCCCAATGTTGAATATACGCCCGGAGAAATATGTCCGCACGAGATTATGATTCGGTCTCTTAACGGATGATAAGGTTCTTTTGGGTCCACTTTTGCGTAGGAATAAAGAGTAGTAAGTATATCTATTGATGATAATGAACCGCCCGGATGTCCCGAACCGGCAAGAGTCGTCATTTTAATAATATCGCCCCTGCACAGTTGCGCAGTCTCTGTTAAATGTTTTATTTCTTCCGCTTTTAATCTGCTGTCTAAAAAACTTTTATCTTTCATTAAGAGTTCTCTTTATTAAAAATTAACAGGACCTATTTTAATTCAAATTCACCTTCAATACGAATATCTCTTGAAGAACTACCGAGCATTGCTTTGAACTTACCTGCTTCTGCCATCCAACTTTTTCTACATATATCAAAGAATTTCATATCAGAAGACTTGATAGTCAAACTGATGCGTTTTTCCTCGCCGGGCTTTAGATAAACTTTTTGGAATCCCTTTAGTTCTTTGCTTGGCCTTTCCACGCTAGATTCTATGTCTTGCAGGTAAAGCTGAACAATTTCTGCGCCTTCACGCAAACCGCTATTTTTTAAATTAAAACTCACCTCCACATTTTTCTCTTTACTAACTTTTCTTGGTGTGATTTTTATGTCGCTGTAGGAAAATTTTGTGTAGCTAAGTCCGTGTCCAAAGGGGAACAATGGTTCAATGTCCTCTTTATCAAAATGGCGATATCCGACAAAAATACCTTCTCTATAATAAACAACGCCGTCTTCGCCGGGATAGTTACCGTAAGATGGAAAATCTTCCCACTTTTTCGGGAAAGTCATAGGCAGTTTTCCGGAAGGATTGATCTGGCCGAAGAGCACATCAACAATCGCATTTCCACCTTCTTGTCCGGAATACCATACTTCCAAAAGGGCTGGTGTTTGATTAATCCAGTCATTCATTAATATTGGAGATCCGCTATTCAAGACTACAACGGTATTTTTATTAGCTTTTACGATTGCTTTAATCAAACTTTCCTGGCTGGAAGGTAGAGAGAGGTCTTTACGATCGGAACCCTCGCCCTCAATGTGATTGGATAAACCCGCAAAAACAATTGCCGCATCCGATTTTTTGGCAAGCTTCACTGCTTCTGTTTCCGTTGCAGGGTTAACATTATCAAGGGCTATATCCCAACCCAAAATTACCGCTGCTTCGCCAGCCTCTTCACAGAATTCCACCTTGATGTCGACCGGTTTGCCTTTCTTTAGTTCAACAGTGGCTGATTTGGTCTGTAAGGCATGGGGACCCCAGTTGTCGAGTAAAAGTTTACCGTTCAGATAAAGACGGGAACCGTCATCACTGCTGATGCTTAGTATATATTTCGCTGATTTTGGCGGAACAAGTTTCCCTGTCCATCGCACAGAGAAATAGTCGGCTGGGATGCCTTTAGGAAAATCATTCCCCCCCTGGAAATTGATTTGTCTGTCTATTTTGCGAATTATAGGCTCACCCTTAAATTCCATATTGTTAAAATATTCACCCAACAATCCTTGGGTTTCCTCTTCTCCTTCAGGAGGGCGCAAATAGGCGGATTCAATGGGAGGCATATCCTCTTCCATAAACATTCCCGGTGAGTAATAAATTTTTACGTCCTTACCGATTTTATTCCTCAGGGCTTCCAAAGGACTGATTGAGTAAAAAGGTATTACCCTTGAGCTACCACCTCCTCCAGTCCTGGATATTGCCGCATTAGGACCAATAACAGCAATAGATTTTATTTTTTTAATGTCGAGGGGCAGAAGGTTTCTCTCGTTTTTCATTAGCACAATGCTTTCTTGGGCTGTCTCCAAAGCGAGTTTTCTGTGCTCTGGCGTATCCAATGCGCCCGTGTCGGGTTCTTTCCCTCCTGTAAAGCCTTGGCGGGCAGGCTGATCAAAAAATTCCATTACAAACATTGCCCGTAACATACGTCGGATTTTATCGTCAATCTTAGACTCTTTCACCGTCCCGCTTTTTACTGCTTCCAGCACATCTTCTTTTATCAGATACTTTGCCTCCGGCATTTCTATATCTAATCCTGCGAATAGGGTTGGGATTGTGCTGTGCACGGCTCCCCAATCGGACATTGTAAAACCTTGGAATCCCCACTCATTCTTTAAAATATCGGTGAGGAGGGCAGTGTTTGAACTGCAATAATGACCGTTGAGTCTATTATATGCCGACATTATAGCCCAGCAATCAGCTTCCTGCACTGCGGCATTGAACGCAGGGAGATAGATTTCGCGCAGGGCGCGTTCGTCTACTCTGGTGTCAATGCTACCTCTTTCGTATTCCTGATTATTACAGGCGAGATGTTTAGTTGTAGCAATGACTTTCTCGCTCTGTACGCCTTTTACATAAGATACCGCCATTCTAGATGCCAGATATGGGTCTTCACCAAAGCTTTCGAAATTGCGGCCTGCGTGCGGCACACGTTGAATATTCACGCACGGTCCAAGTAATACATTTCGTCCCTTAGCTTTTGTTTCCCGAGCAAGCGCCTGACCGATTCGCTCTACAAGGGCAGTATCCCAGCTGGCTGCCATAGCTATGCCGGCAGGAAAAGCTGTTGCCTTTCCCCATCGCACACCCACAGGACCATCGGTCATATTCAAGGATGGAATCCCTAATCGTTCGTTAGGTTTAGATTCGAAGCCGGTCCCACTAAGCATATCGACTTTTTCCTCCAGACTCATGCGACTTAGCAGGTCTTCTATGCGTTCCTCGACGGGGATCTGAGTGTTTTTATAAACTGGCAAAGAGTTTCCTTGACTAAAAACGGTTCCTATAAGACTAAAAAAGAAACCGAACATAAGGGGAAACAGAATTCCACAACAAGCAAAATGTCTTTCTACCGTCATAGCGTATCCTCCTATTTTCTTTGCTGCGCGTCGCCCAAGGCTATGCCAGCGGCGCGAAGATATTTAATCTACTTGGTTTCTGCCCGATTGTCACACAGAGAGAGCAGTTTTTTCCATTTCTTGTCAACATCTTCCTGTATTTCAGCGAGGAGTGCTTCGTTACCTTTCTTGAAGAGATGTTTGAATCTGCTTTGAAGTTTTAATAATTCAATTATTGGTTTTTTCTCTTTAGGTTTGGAAGTCAGCTTATATACTCCTTCTTCTACTTCGTATAATGGCCAGAAACACGTTTCTGCAGCAAGTCGTCCTATTTGGAGGGTAAGTTCGGGAGCGTATCCCCAACCAAGACGGCAAGGAGTAAGGATATTAATGAAACTTGGACCATCTTTTGAAAGCGCTTTTTGCACTTTTGTTGTTAAATCTCTCCAGTCGCCTGCAACTGCTTGGGCAACATAAGGGATGTTATGCGCAACCACAATTGCAGTTAAATCTTTACGGGATTGTTCTTTGCCGGGATTTACTTTGCCTACAGGTGAGGTTGTAGTAAATCCACCTTTTGGAGTGGCTGATGAGCGTTGAATGCCGGTATTCATGTATGCCTGATTGTTATAACATACATAAAGCATTCTATGTCCTCTTTCCATAGCGCCAGATAAAGATTGCAGTCCTATGTCGTATGTTCCGCCGTCTCCGCCAAATGCGATGAAATTTACTTTTGTATCTACAGGTAGCGTACCTTGTTTCTTCAAGGATTGATAGGCGGATTCTATTCCACTACACGTTGCTGCAGAGTTCTCAAAAGCGCTATGCATCCATGGCATTTCCCATGCAGTATAAGGGAATATAGTTGTAGCAACTTCAAGACAACCGGTAGCACAAGTTACGACCAAAGGTTTTGGCGCGGCCAGAAGAACTTGTCTTGCAACAATACTGGCGCCGCATCCTGCGCATAATCTATGCCCACCGGAAAGTGGCTCCTTTTCTTTAGATAATTCTTTTAAACTCGGCATTATTTAACCTCCCTAAAATTTCTAATTACTAATATCTAATTTCCAATGAAATATCTAATGTCCAATTTCTCAAAAGCTTTTTTAAAATAGTCTATCATTAGAAATTGGGAATTTCTCTTTTTGCGTTTATTTTACTCTCTTACTCCTATATAATTAATGAGCTTTTCTATTTTCTCGCCTTTTGCGACATTCTCTAAATCCACATAGACCTTCTGGATATCTTCTACAAAGATATCTCTTCCGCCAAGTCCATAGATATAATTTATTATTTTAGGTTTTTTATCCGAATGAGTATATAGAGAAGAAGCAACTTCTGTACACACGGGACCTGCATATGCATTCATTCCGGTAGAACGGTCTAATACTGCAACAGCTTTTAAATGAGATAATGCTTTGCTTAGTTTTTCAGCCGGGAAAGGTCTGAAAACTCTAAGCCTTAAAAGTCCTACTTTCTTCCCTTGCTTTCTTAAATTGTCTACCGCAACTTTTGCTGTGCCTGCTGTAGAACCAATAACTACTATGGCAGTTTCAGCATCTTGCATCATATATTCTTCAAAAAGTCCGTAACCTCGCCCGAAATTTTTCTTAAATTCCTGATCAATTTTCAGGATAACCGGTTCTACATTGTTCATAGCTTCAATCTGTGAACGTTTATGCTCAAAATAGTAGTCGTTGAAATCTATCGCTCCGATTGTGATGGGATGATTAACGTCTAATAAGGGATGAGCTGGTTTATATTTGCCGATAAAATCTTGAATTTCTTTATTATCAAAAGTCTCTACTACTTCCATAGCGTGACTGATAATAAAGCCGTCTATTGTTACCATAATAGGTAAGAGGCTCTCTTCGGCAATCCTTACAGCTTGAATCAAACTATCGTATGCTTCCTGTGAATTTTCGCAGTAAATCTGTATCCAACCACAGTCTCTTGCTCCCATAGTATCCGAATGGTCAGCGTGGATATTTATCGGCGCGCTTAGGCTTCTGTTGACTTCGGGCATAACAATCGGAAGGCGTAGAGCTGAGGCAATATAGAGCATTTCAAACATCAAGGCCAAACCTTGAGACGAAGTGGCTGTCATTGCCCTTGAACCTGCAGCGGATGCGCCGATAGTTGCGCTCATAGCGCTATGTTCGCTTTCAACTGCTACAAATTCTGTGTTAACATCTCCGTCTGCGACATACTGTGAAAATATCTGGACAATCTCGGTTGCCGGAGTTATAGGATAAGCAGCTACAACATCGGGGTTTATTTGTTTCATAGCATAAGCCATGGCTTCATTTCCTGTTATCGCAAGTTTTTTTTGCATATGTTCCTCTTTCTCAGAAGACAGAAGTCAGATTTTTCTGTTTTCTGTCCTCTGTTTTCTGTCATCTGTTTATTTTTCAGGTACCATTGTTATCGCTTTTTCAGGCTTAACCGGACATTCTTCGGCGCAAATACCACAGCCTTTACAATGGTCTAAATCTATTCCATCAACTTTACCGTCTTTGACTATGATTGAAGAATCGGGGCAATAAATCCAGCATCTTAAACAGTTTATGCATTTTTCTTTATTCCATACGGGACGAATATTTCGCCAATCGCCGGTCTTATAATTTTTGGCTGTTCCTGCATTCAGTATTGCGCCTATAGGCAGTTGTTTCCATCCTTTCAGTTTTTTGTCTTCACTCACCTTTGACCTCCTCATATGCTCTCTTAATTGCAAGGATATTACCTTCTATTAGTTCGGGCTTTGTCCTGAATTTCTTTTCTAATTTTTTCTTTGTATCTTCAAGTACATTTTCTATCTCCAGAAGTCCGCTTACTTTTACTAAAGCTCCCAACATTGGAGTATTTGGAATGTCTCTGCCTAAAGTTTCTTTTGATATTCCGGATGCATCTATTGTAAAAATTTTTTTGCCGCTCATCCCCATTTCTTTTCTCATTTCTGCAGGCGATGAGGCAGTGTTTATAATTATCACTCCGTCGTCAGAAAGACCTGCGATAACATCAACTGTTGCCATAAGAGTTGGGTCTAAGACAGCCACAATGTCCGGAGAGGTTATCCCGCAGTGCAGAGTTATCGGCTTATTACTTAAACGGTCAAAGGACTGAACAGGCGCACCCATTCTTTCCGGACCATATTCCGGAAATGCCTGAATAAATTTACCTGCACTCATTGCTGAATCGGCAAATAAAAGAGCTGCTGTTTTTGCTCCTTGACCGCCTCTTCCATGCCAGCGTATTTCCACCATATCTTTCATTTTTTGCCCCTCTTCCTAAAATTATATAATAAAAAAAGAGTAACGAATTTATTTTCGCTACTCTTCTATAATTGTTATGGCTTCCACAGGACAATCGTCTATTGCGTCTTTCACGCAGTCTTCATGTTCGGGGGCCACTTCGTCAGTTGTTACTTGCGCAACATCATCTGTTAACTCAAACACTTCTGCGCAGTTATCAGAACATAATCCGCATCCTGTGCAAAGTTCTTCGTCAATCTTAACTTTCATGCTTATTTTCCTCCTTTTTACTCCAACTTTATGTCGGATTTAAACTTTATAGAAATTCTTTGCAAATTTTAGAGAATTTAACAAATAGAATTCTTTAAGTCAAGTTCAACGATAAATATATGATTACTCAGGAATGTCATTGCGAACAAAGTGAAGCAATCTCTGGGATTGCCACGCTCCTTTTAGTCGCTCGCAATGACAGCAAAGCCGTCATCTGTGTAATCAAGGATAGGTTTATTTTTAAATCCTATCCTTAAAAATAATCCAATCCCATTGCTTTTTTAACAAGGCGTAACGTCTCTTTGGCTTCCGTTTGAGTTTTTTTAGTTCCTTTATTTAATATTTCTTCTACAAGCCCAGAGTTGTTTTCAAACTTATTCCTTTTTTCTCTTATCGGAGCCAAAAATTCGTTTAAGGCGTTGTTCAATTTTTGTTTCACTTCAACGTCTCCGACAGCTCCTTTTTTATATCTTTCTTTTAATTCCTCGACTTCTTTTTTATTTTTATTGAAAGCATCGTGATATATAAATACGGGATTTCCTTTTACGTGTCCCGGGTCTGTTGGATGAATTCTTGTAGGGTCGGTATACATTTTTATAACTTTTGTTTTTACTGTTTCGCAAGAATCGGAAAGATATATACAATTATTCAATGATTTGCTCATTTTTGCTTTACCGTCTGTTCCCACCAATGTAGCGACGTCTCCTATTAATGCTTTCGTTTCGGGGAACACTTCTCCATATAAACCGTTAAATCTTCTGGCAATTTCTCTTGTAAGCTCCACGTGGGATTCTTGGTCTTTGCCTACGGGGACGAGATTTGCTCTAACGACGAGAATATCTGCGGCTTGTATAATGGGATATCCCAACAAACCATAAGAAGGATTTTCTATCTTCAAAGCTTTTATCATATCTTTCAGAGTCGGTATTCTTTCTAATCTTGATATGCTTACCAACATTGACAAAAGTATTGCAAGTTCTGAAATTTCCGGAATTTTGGATTGCACAAAAATTGTGGATTTTTCAGGGTCTATGCCTACTGAAAGATAGTCAAGAACTAAATCTTTTATATTTTGGGAAACTGTGCCTATACTTTGCGGGTCGGATTTTGTGGTGAGTGTATGCAAATCGGCGATTATAAAAAAGCATTCATATTCTTCCTGCAGTTTGACCCTGTTTCTTAAACTGCCGACATAATGTCCCAAATGCAGTTTGCCGGTAGGACGGTCGCCTGTAAGTATTCTTTTTCGCATATTCTTTCTCGCCGAAAAGTTCGCGTTGGGATTATATTAACCCCGTAAAAGATTTAACAAGTTGCTCGTAAACATTATGTAGCGTGACAGTTGTTTTCACTGTTGACAAATATCCAGTATTTTTTTAAATCTTCAGCGGGGTCAAGTCCGTGAAATTCATAATAACACAGTAAAATAATTTTTCAAAATGTGTATATCAATCCGCTTTTTTATATGTTTTGCACCTGTCTAATTATGGATTAACGGGGCAAGTATATCATTTTTTTTTAGTAGTAATCTTGAGTTGTAGTTGAATCTCTGCAATCTATAGCATAAAATCCTTGTAATCTATAAATATATTAATTTAAAATGATAACTCAAAAGACATTATCTAATTTTTATCACGAGTTTGCTACGCTAATTCACGCAGGTGTGAACATCCTTCAGGCATTGCGTTCTCTTTCAAATTCCACCTCGCATCCTCAATTAAAGAAGATAATTCGCAGTGTAACAGCAGAGATTGAAAAA